>JAXDMI010000994.1:0-8873 GCA_034666145.1 Myxococcales bacterium
TTCCCGCCGGCGACGCGAAGGTCAAGGTCTACGTCTGCAACGGCGACCAGTGCAAGAACGCGGAAGTGACCGTCAAGGTCCAGTGATTCGCTGACGCGTCGGCCCTCCGGGCTTCGCTGACGCACAGGCCAACCGCATCAACGAGGTGGAGCGATCACGCTCCGCCTCGTTTGCTTTTTGTCCTACGCTTTCGTCCATGGCGGAGAAGCCGAGCGGCGGTGGGAGCACGATCTCGGAGATCAGCGCGGTCGCCGAGAGCGTCGAGAAGCGGTTCCTCAAGGGACGCCGCGTTCTCGCGTTCTCCGAGTACCTCGATCTCTTCGCGAGCGATCCGATCCGCTTCGCGCGCGACGCGAGTCGCTACGTTCGTGACTGCTTCGATCACTACGGGACCACCGTCGTCGAGCAGCCGTGGGGCAAGTTCACGCGCTGGAACCTCTTCGACCTCCCGTGGGATCCGCTGCAGGCGCCGCACGCGCTCATCAGCCAGGAGCAGGTGCAGGAAGAGATCTATCGCTCGGTCTCCAACTTCGTCCGCGAGGGACGCCCCAACCGACTCGTGCTGCTCCACGGTCCGAACGGCTCGGCAAAGAGCACCATCGTCGCGTGCATCATGCGCGGTCTCGAGCACTACTCGACGCTCGACGAGGGCGCGCTCTACCGCTTCAACTGGGTCTTTCCGTCCGGCAAGACGATGCGCGGCGGCCTCGGCTTCGGCCAGAAGGATCAAGGCTCGCAGGCCGGCACCTACGCGCACCTCGCCGACGATCAGATCGACGCGAAGCTGCTCGTCGAGGTCCGCGACCATCCGCTGTTCCTGATCCCGGTCGACGAGCGCCAGAAGCTCCTCGAGCGCCTCGTGAGGGAGAAGGACGGCACGGGGCCGACCGAATATTTCTCCGACTGGATCCTGCGCGGCGAGCTCTCCCACAAGAGCCAGCAGGTCTTCGAGGCGCTCCTCTCCAGCTACAACGGCTCGTACACGGAGGTGCTGAAGCACGTCCAGGTGGAGCGCTACTTCATCTCGCAGCGGTATCGCGTCGGCGCGGTCACCATCGGCCCGCAGATGAGCGTGGACGCTGCGGAGCGGCAAATCACGATGGATCGCTCGCTGGCATCCCTGCCGGCATCGCTCCAGGCGATCACGCTCTACGAGGCGAAGGGCGAGCTCATCGACGCCGCCGGTGGCGTCCTCGAGTTCAGCGATCTCCTCAAGCGCCCGCTCGACGCGTTCAAGTATCTGCAGCTCTCGGTCGAGACCGGCGAGGTCTCGCTCACCGCGCAGAACGTGCAGCTCAATTGCGTCATGACCGGCAGCGCGAACGAGCTCCATCTCGATGCGTTCCGCGAGCACCCCGAGTTCGCGAGCTTCCGCGGACGCATGGAGCTGATTCGCACGCCCTATCTCCGCAGCTTCCTCCACGAGCAGCGCATCTACGACACGCATGTCGTGCCGCACATCCGCCGGCACGTCGCTCCGCACTCGACGACGATGGCCGCCCAGTTCGCGGTGCTCACGCGGATGCGGAAGCCCAACACCGACAAATATCCGCGCGCTCTCTCGAACGCGCTCTCGGGGCTCACCGCCATCGAGAAGATGGACCTCTACGCGACCGGCCGCGCGCCCGAGCGCCTCGAGCCCGACGCGCAGAAGGTCCTGCGCGCCGGCGTGCGCGAGGTCTTCGAGGAGAGCGACTCGTATCCCATCTACGAAGGCCGCATCGGCGCCAGCCCGCGCGAGATGCGCGTCGTGATGCTCGATGCCGCGCAGTCGTCGGTCTACAAATGCCTGTCGCCGCTCGCGGTGCTCGACGAGATCGAGCAGCTCTGTCAGCGCAAGGCGGAGTTCGAGTGGCTCCAGCAGGACACGCAGGCCGGCGGCTATCACGACGTGAAGCTGTTCCGCGAGACGCTCTTCTCGCGGCTGCTCGGACTGTGGGAGCAGGAGCTGTATGCGTCGAGCGGGCTCGTTCCCGATGCGCAGTACGACGAGCTCTTCGAGCGCTACGTCCAGCACGTGAGCGTGTGGACCAAGAAGGAGCGCATCCGCAACAAGCACACCGGCGAATACGAGGAGCCCGACGAGCAGATGATGCGCGAGGTCGAGCGCCTTCTCGACGTGAAGGGCGACGCGAGCGAAGCGCGCAAGCAGATGATCAGCGGCATCGCAGCGTGGGCGATCGATCATCCGGGGCAGAAGGTGGAAGGGAAGAATGTCTTCCCGAACTTCCTGCGCCGGCTGCGCGACGCGATCTTCAGCGACAAGCGCGTCGACATCGCCAAGCAGGCGCGTGACATCGTCATCCTCGTGCGCGAAGAGGGCGCAGGCCTCGACGAGAAGCGACGCAAGGAGGTGCGCGAGGTCATCGCGCAGCTCGCGTCGCGCTTCGCGTACTGCGACAACTGCGCGACGGACATGGCGAGCATGCTGGTGCGCAAGCGTTACAGCGATCTGATCGTCAACTAGATCTGATCGTCAACTAGGGTCCGCAACCGGGACGCCTGAGACCTCACCCCCAGCCCCTCTCCGCGGGCGGAGAGGGGGGCAACAAGTGGCACGTTCAGCGCTTTCGATAGAAGTACGGCGGTTGGCGCTGCCGGCGATTCTGCATTCGTTGTTGCAGACGCTCGTCTTCGTCGTCGATCGCATCATGCTCGGGCGGCACGGGGAGGCGTCGCTCGCGGCCATGCAGCTCGGCGGCGCGATCGAGTGGTCCATCTGGAGCGTGTTTGCGGCGTTCGAGGTCGGGACCATCGCGCGCGTCGGTCGTCACGTGGGCGCCAAGGACCCCGACGCCGCGCGGCGCGCTGCGCTGCTGTCGCTGGGGATGGCGGCCGGGGTCGGGACGGCGCTCGCTGTTGCGTCGCCTTGGTTGCTCGATCTCTTGCCGCTCGTTTTTACGTAGGTGTCGCCGGCGGCGCTCGCCGAGGCGCGGGGGTATCTCGGCGTGACCATCGCCGCGTCGCCGATGGTGTTCGTCGCGACCATCACCGTGGCGACGTTGCAGGCGGGCGGCGACACACGGACACCGCTCGCGATCGGGATCGCCGCCAACATCGTCCACGTGGGGCTGAACTACGTGCTGATCGCGAAGCTCGGCGCGCGGGGCGCGGGGATCAGCACGGCGATCACGTTCGCGCTCGAGGCGGGGTTGGCGACGGCGGCGTTGATGAGCGTGAAGCGGCCGGTGTCGTTGAGAGCGGGAGCGAGTGCGGGGGCGGCGGTGGGGGAGAGCGCGATGCGCGGGGAGGCGCGGATGTTGGCGCGGATTGCCGTGCCCGCCTTTGCGGAGCGCGTGCTCTATCACGTGGGGTACGTCGGGTACGTGCTCATCATCGCGCGGCTCGGGGATGCGGCGATGGCCGCGAATCAGTCGCTCATCAGCGTCGAGTCGATCTGCTTCTTGTCCGCCGACGGGTTCGGGATCGCGGCCGCGGCGCTCGTTGCCCAGAAGCTCGGGGCAGGGGAGCCGGAGGCCGCCGTCAAGGTGGCGCGCATCGGCGCACGCGACGCGATGATGGCCCTCACGCTCTTCGGCGTGACCGCGCTCGCGCTGAGAAGCGTCATTTTGCCGATGTTTTCGCATGATCCGGAGGTCCTCGCGATCGGAGGTGCCGCGATGCCGGTCCTCGCCGTCGCGCAGCCGTTCATGGCCGTGGGCATCGTGCTCGCGCAGTCGCTCCGCGGCGCGGGTCGCACGCGGGAGGCCCTCGGCGTCAGCGTCATCGGCGCCGTCATCGTGCGGCTGTCCGCGACGTGGATCTTCGCCATCACCCTCGGCTTCGGTCTCACCGGCGTCTGGATGGGATCGACGCTCGACTGGATCGTACGCAGCGCGCTCCTCGGAATGATCGGCTCGCGGACGGCCGCCCGGGAGGCGGCAGCGCGGGCGCTCGCAGCGAGCGGTGCTAAGGTGGCGTCATGAGGTCGGGTCGTCGTCTCGCGTGGTGCGCGCTGGTCTCGGCGTGCGCGTCCGGCCTCGTCCTCCTCGCCGCCTGCTCGTCGTCACCGATGGTCGTCGCGGCGGTCGCTTCCGACGGCGGCGGCAACCCCGTCGCCCCCGGCGACGAGACGGCCGCGAGCACCGATGGCGCCACCGACACGAAGGTCGCGACCGATGCGCCGGCTACCGCATGCGAGGGCGCGTGCAAGACGACGTCGATCGCCGCCGACTTCGGCGGCAAGAAGCGCACGCTCCTGCGCGCGCAGCTCGGCACCGAGCCCGGTGACGGCGGCGTCGTCCTCCACACCGAGTCGCATCTCGGCGGCGATCCCGCGTGCCCCACGATGAGCTCGCCGAGCCCGGATTACACGCTGATCGTGACCGCCATTCCGCGCGGCGCGACGGGCAAGAAGCTCTCGCAGAACGACGGCGTCCGGAGCGTGTTCTTCGACTTCAAGGGCGACCTCGGGCTCGCTGCGCCCTCGGGCATCTCGAAGTCGTTGAGCGTCAACATCACCGTCGTCGCCGAGGACCCCGCGACGCCGCCGGCGTGGGTCGCCGTCGACGTCACCGCGGGCTTCACCGAAGGCACCATCGCCGGCCACCTCTACGCCGAGTACTGCCAGTCGCTCTCGCAGTAAGCAGCGCAGCAGCGATCAGCGATACGGGCTGGCGCGACCTTCGAGCTTGAGCCGCGCGCCGCGCACACCGTAGATCTCCCGTCCGCCCGGGCTCAGGATCGGTCCCAGCATCGCGCTCGCGAACACCGCGGCGATGGTGAGCGCGGCGCGATCCTCTTCCGTCTCGGGCACCACGATCCAGATCGTCTTGCAGCGCTGCGCGAGGAGCGCCAGGCCGTACGTGCCCATCGCGCGCTCCGCCTCCTCGGCGGCGGCGAGATCCGCGCTATCGATGGTGCGCCCATAGCAGAGGCGCGTGCCGGACGACGTGCCGTCGCCGCCGGCCACCACGACGCGTGCGGCGTCGGTCTCGGGAACGACGTCGTCGTAACGCTTGTCGACGGTCGCGCCGAGCTTCGTCGCGAAGTAGCGCTCCGCCTGACGCGCGAGCGCATCGACATCGAGGCGTACGTCCGGCCGCTGGCTGAACACCGCGAACGCACGCGCCCGCGGCGGGGCTTCGAGCGCGCCGTGCCTCAGGATGCCGCGTTCGTCGAGCAGCGCACGGAACGCCTCTTCGGTCAGCATCGCCACGATCTCACCATAGCAAAAGTGGTGTTAGGGTTACGGGCCGTGCTCGTCGACACGCATTGCCATCTCGATCCGCAGTACTTCCCAGCCGGCCCCGACGACGTGCTCGCGCGCGCGCGTGACGCGGGCGTCGGCGGCTTCGTCGTCATCGGCGTCGGCACCGATCTCGCGCCGGCCCGCGCCGCTGTCGCGCTCGCGAAGCGCCTGAACGATGTCGCGGGGGCCGCCGTCGGCGTTCACCCGCACGACGCGATCACGCTCGACGACGCGACCTACGCCGAGCTCGCGGCGCTCACCGCGGAGCCCGAGGTGGTGGCGATCGGCGAGATCGGCCTCGACTTCCACTACGATCATTCGCCGCGCGACGTACAGCGCGCGGCGTTCGCGCGTCTCGTCGGCCTCGCGCGCGAGCGCAAGAAGCCCATCGTCATCCACACGCGCAATGCGCCGGCCGAGACCATCGACATCCTCACGAGCGAAGGCGCGCGTGACGTGGGCGGCGTCATCCATTGCTTCAGCGAGGATCAGGCGTTCGCGGAAAAGGCCCTCGATCTCGGCTTCGATCTGTCGTTCTCGGGCATCGTGACGTTCAAGACGTCGCTCGCGGTGCAGCAGGTCGCGCGGTGGGCGCCGCTCGATCGCATCCTCGTCGAGACCGACAGCCCGTACCTCGCCCCGATCCCGAAGCGCGGGACACCGAACGAGCCCGCGTACGTCGTGCACACCGCGCGGCGCGTTGCGGAGCTACGCGGCATGGCCTTCGAGGACTTCGCCGCCGCGACGACCGTGAACGCAGAGCGCGCATTTCGCCGCCGTTTTCCGGCGTGAGATACCTACATACGGCCGCGTTGGCGAAGGCGGAGCGGACGCCGTAGGCTTCTTGGGAGGAGCCTTCTCAGCTTGTCGCAACGCCGCCGTAGAATGGGCCCCGCTCGGACGTCTCGCGTCGGGTGGCCGCTCTTTGCCTCGGTGGTGACCCACGTGAGTCTCCTCTCGGTGGCCGGCATCGTCGCGTATCACTTCGCGCAAGCACGCGATCGACGCGCCGCGGAGAGCCGAACCGCGCCGCCCGTCGAGGTCGTCGCCATCGAGCTTCCGACGTTCACCGAGGGCACGTTGCTCGCCGATCGCGAGGTGGTTCCGGAGGGAGCCACGCCGACCGCGCACGGCGGAGCGACCGTCGCGCGCGTCGACACGGGCACGCTCGGCAAGGGCGGAGACGCGACCGGCAAGCGCGCCATCAACCTCGCGGCGCTCGACGAGGACCTGAGCCTCAGCCCCGACCCGACGAGCCGTCTCGATCGCGATCAGCACCAGCGCCTCAAGACCGCCGCCTTCCGCACGACGCACGAAGACCGCCGCGCGACGACGCACCCCATGGAGGTCACGTTCCTCGCGACCGGCACCGGCGAACATGCCGAGCGCCGACCCAACGCGCCGAGCGATCCGAGCCGCGGCTCGCTCGTGTCGCCGCGACCCGCGTCGGTGCTCGGCGGTCATGCCGGGACGCGTGAGCCGGACGAGGTCGAGGGACCCGGTGCAACGCCCGGCGCATCGCAGCGCGGGCAGCTCCTGGCGAGCCCCGGCACCGGCGTGCGCGACGGTCAGGCCGGTACGCGTCGTTCGCAGGCCGCGCGCATCGCGCAAGGACGTCCCGCGGTCACGGAAGGTCCGCCCACCATCACCGCGTCCTTCCGTGGTCGGCCCAACGACACCGTCGACAGCGATCAAGAGGTCGCGAGCATGGTGCAGTCGCAGGTGCATGCGAGCTTCGCCGGCGGCCTCGCTGGTGAGGGTCGTGGCGGCTCGACGGGCCCCGCGTCCGATCCCGGCGCCGGCGGAACGCAGGGTCGCGGATCGATCGCGCGCGTGCTGGGCTCGGGCGACGGCGACGTGTTCGACTGGTTCACGAACGACCCGATGCTGATGCCGTATTTCCGGACCATCCACGAGAAGGTGAACCCTCTCTGGAAGGACGCGTTCCCGAAGAGCGCGATGCTCGAGCTCAAGCAAGGCACGGTGATCATCGAGTTCACCATCGCCTCCGACGGCAGCGTGCGCGTGACCTGGCCGCCGCTCCGTCCCAGCGGCATCGACGAGTTCGATCGCAACTGTGCGGACGCCATCCGACGCGCGAGCCCGTTTCCGCCCATTCCGGCGGCGCTCCGCGAGGCGGGCCGCACCAGCCTGCGTATCCGCGCGCCGTTCGTCGCGAAGAACCCGATCATCAAGTGAGCGCTCGTTACGTTTACGGCAGCTCGCCGACGCCGACCCAGCTGGCCTTCGTGATGCCGCCGACGTCGAACGGGTCGCTCATCGCGCCCGCCGTGTAGCGGAGGATCTTCACGAGACCGTCCTTCGTCGCGTACGCGATGGTGACGTCGCTTCCGCATTGTCCGCGTACGATCGAGGGCGCCGACGCGAGCTCTGGATTGGTCCCGGCGACGAGCGGCGTGGGAGCCGCGAAGCCCGTCGCCTCGGTCCACACGCTGTAATAGCCCTGACCGTCGGAGGAGCTCTTGTAGACGAGCATGGCCTTGCCGCCGGGCATCGCCTGCAGCGCGAGGTCGGTGGAGCTCGCCGCGGTGTCGAAGAGGATGGCCGTGTTCCACGCCTTGTTGCTCGAGACACGCGCCGCGACGTGGATGAGGAGATCGCTGCCGGCGTAGACGAGCAGCTCGTCACGCGTACCGCCCGGGTCCAGCGCAACGATGGCCGGTTGCGCAGGGTAGGAGGCGGAGCCGCCGAATTTCGTGAGCGACCACGACGAGCCCGAGTACTGCTCGCGCGCGAGCGTGCCGTCATCGCCGGTGAATGCCAGCGTGATGGTGCTGCCGACGGCGGCCGCGGCAGGCGCGCTCTTGCCCGGCACCGGCGCGCCCGAGTCTCCGCTCTGTTCGGCGACCGCTCCGGGGCCGAGTGCGTCGGGCTGCCAGCCCGTGGCGTCCGTGTACGACTGCATGTGGTACTTGCCGTCGGCGCCGTTCAGATAGAACGCGCGGATCTGGCCGTTGAGCAAGACCGCGCTCGTCGCCGCGCCGGACGTGGCATTGCCGTCGCCGAGGCTCGTCGGCGTCGACCACGATCCGCCGGCGAGCTTGGTGAAGCCCATGTACTGGTAGTCGCCGACATAAGTCGCGACGAGGGACGCTCCGACGGGAAGAACCGTGATCGGGCCACGGACCCCGAGCCCGAAGCTCTTCGTCACAGAGAACATGCCGCCGCCCTTGTAGCTGGCGAAGAAGACGTCGTGGTCTGGAGCCTTCGAACCGGCGACGAGACCCATCTTGCCGGTGCACTTCGCGTCGATGATCGGTCCGGTCACCGGGCCCGCGTCGACTTCCTCCGGGGGCGTGCTGATGATCATGCCCGAGTCCGGATCCTCGATGACCGGGCCGCCGGTGCCGTCGCACTTGCAGTCGTCGAACGAGATGCCGTCGGGACGGCAGAGCTTCGTGCCCTGGCTGCGGTCCTCGCAGCGGCAGAACACGTAGGCGCCGGGCGTGCATTTGACGGGCGGCGCCGCAGACGACGTGTCGGAGGCCTTGCAGGCAGCGAATGCTCCGCCAACCAGCAGCGTGCTGATCGCGACTCCGAGGTAGCTCTGCATCCTCATGTCATTCCTCGTCCAAGGTGGCGGCCGCCGGAGCTGGCTCGCGTAAGTCCTAGGATCATAGCGCAGCTCAGGCGGAGGTGCTGTTCGAGCCGGAAAAAACGG
>JAXDMI010000995.1:0-3476 GCA_034666145.1 Myxococcales bacterium
GCATCGGCGTCGCGTCGGCCTCGGGCGGAAGCGCGGCGACCGCCTTCGTCGCCCAGCCGGCGACGTCGAGGAACGGGATCGGCTGCGGCTGCGCATCGAGGCTGCCGAAGAAGTCCTCCCAATGACCGCCGAGCGCGAACCGCGGAGAGAGCGCGGCGAGCGCGAGCGCCGGCGAAGCGTCGTCGACGTGGTCGTAGGTCCCGACGCACATGAGCGCGAGGTCCACGCGCTTCTCGGCGAGGAACGCCGCGGGCACGTGACCGACCGGCGAAGCCGCGGGCGCGTCCTGGTAGAAGACGCGATAGATCGGCGCGTCCGTCTTGGGATCGAGGAAGTCGACCACGTACGCGACGGTGTGTCCCTCGCGCCACTCGTTCATGTTGGTGGGCGGCGTGCACTGCTCGTCGGTCACGTCGCCGGCGCCGTAGTGAACGGGCCCGATCTGATCGGGATGGTCCGAGCACACCGCGAGCAGCCGCACGTGCGCGCCCGGTACCTTGACCCACGTGCCTTGGAGCGGAGCGCCGGCGGGCCGCTTTTCTGGGCAGTTCGTGTAGTCGACGGTGCTCGCCGCGGGATCGTCGACCGCGAAGACGCGCGTGCGGGCGATGGTGCTCGCCGGCGGCGTGGTGCCCGCGCATTTCGGCGCGCGATCGGGCGCGAACGCCGCGAGGACGTTGCGCGCCGAAACGTTGGAGTAGAGCGTGGCATTCGGCGCGAGGCCCATGACCGCGGGAACGTCGAGCAGGTGATCGTAGTGCGCGTGCCCGGCGATGACCGCGCGCACGTTGGCGAGCGCCGATGCCGGCAGCCGCGACGCGACGAGCGCGGCGTCCGACGTGGTGGGGATGCCGGTCGACGCGGCGATCATCGACGGCCGCGTGAAGAGGGGAGCGCTGAGCACCGCGTCGTCGCCGGCCTCGATGAGGAAGCCGTCGACACCGAGGAACCGAACGCGGAGCGGCGGCGGGGGCAGCGGCGCGACGACGGGCGGTTCGTTGCACCCGGCGGCGGTGGATTCGCAGCCCGTCGCCGGAGGCGGTGCGACCGTCGACGCGGCCGGTGGCGGAGCGGCCGGCGCGGCGACGACCGGCGCAGGCGCGGCGTCACTGCCACACGCGGCGAGCGCGAGCGACACGAGGGAAGCGATCGATGCGAGCGCGCGGGCCTTCATGCGTTTCGGTCCTTCGGCGCGAAGAGACCGCACCGCTCGGCGACGCGGAGCGCATCCATCGCCAGCGTGTCGTCGTGCGAGAGCACGCGATGCGTGGCGAGGCCGTCGAAGATGGCGAGAATGAGCCGCGTGGTTGCCTTGATGCGTCGCGGATCGTCGACGTAGGGGAGGAGGAACTTCGACACGACGCGCTCGGCCTTCGCGACGAGCCGCTCGTCGAGCGCCACCATGATCTTGCGCAGCTCCTCGTCGGTGCGCGATGTGACGACGAGCTCGAGCCACGCGTAGAACGTGTCGCCGGTGTAGACCTTCCAGAGGAAGCCGGCCGCGTCCTTCAGATCGAGCACGCCGGCGGGCGCCGCCGAGAGGCGTGCCGAGAGCTCGGTCACGCGCTGCGACAGGAGATGCTCGACGGCGGCGGCCACGAGCGACTCCTTCGTCGGGTAGTGATGGAGCTGGGCGCCGCGCGAGACGCCGGCGCGCTTGCAGATCTCCGGCGTCGAGGTGCCTCGATAGCCGCGCTCGACGAGCGACATGACCGTCGCGCCGAGGAGCTTCTCGGTGGTCACGGCAGTACGTTCGGCTTGCGTCGCCATGCCGGGCTGACGATGACCCCGCGTAAACAAACAGTCAAGACTGTTTGTTTGCACAATGCCCTTATTTACGCGTGCTGCGCGTAAGATCGAGAGGATGCCCCTGGTTCGCCGAGCCTCCCTTGCGGCACTCGCTGTCGCACTCGGGGTGGTTGGAACGGCCGCTTCGCTTCCGGCGCTGGCGTGCGGGAGCTTCACCGAGAGCGATCCTTCGGTCGATGCCGGCGGAGGGCCGTCCGCCTCGGGCGACGGCGGCGTCCCGGAGACCAGCGTCGATGGATCGGGCGCCGGTGCCGAAGCGGGGATGCCTTCGCCCGAGGTCTGCACGGAGCTCGCCACCGATGCCGGCGGCTACACCGACACCTCGAATGCAGCGATGGCCATGAAGCGACCGGAGGGCCTCATCGTCCAGTATCCGTCCGGCAGCGCGCTCACGTCGGCGAGCTGGCATCGCTCGATCGTGGTTCCTCCGGGCATCACCGGCGCGCGGATGAGCGTCGATGCGACGATCAACCTGGCGAACGTCTTCTCGACCTCTCCGCCCGGATACGCGGGCTTCGTGATCTTCTCGAACGGCGACCTCGGGGCGATCGATCGGGCGCCCGCGGTGGTCCTCGCGCACGGTGCGTTCGACATGACGCAGGTCACGTTCGATCTCGACCTGTTTCCGCACGGCCTCGGCGGAGGTCCCTCGCCCGAGCCGATGCCGGCGTCGTTCTCGAGGCTGCAGGGGGGCTCGCGCGACGTCCATGTGACCTTCGACGTGACGTGGTCGACGATGAACGCCACCAATGCGATGGCGCAGCTCGGCGACGGAGGCATCGCTGCCCTCGTGGCGCCGACGCAGCTCGCTCCGAGCAGCGCGACGACGTGGACGCTCCATCTCGGTGGCTCGGCGAAGGACAACGCGGCCGTGTCGATCAGCTACGAGCGCGTGTGCATCACGCTCCACTGATCGACGCGATCGACGCGACGCCCGGCACGTTCGGGCGCGCGACGGTGACCTCGAAGCTCGTGGCCTCGGGCTCGACGAAACGAACGAGTCGTTCGCCTTCGTCGACGAGCGCTCGCTGTGCGCTCTTGGGGAGAGAAGCGAACGGCTCGATGACGAGCGTTGCCGTCGACTTCACACGACTGATGCGCCACGAGCCCGCGAGCATGCCGTCGACGAGGAACCCCGCGAGGGCCCGCGCCGCGGTCAGGAAGATGGTGGCCTTGCCGATCTCCCCGAAGACGCGGCGTCGATCGGCGTGACCGAGGAGGAGGTTGTCGAACTCGGGCACGAAGCGAACGGGCGCGTCGACGTCGGCCTTCGGACGCGGCGCGTCCGGCAGATCGAACAGCTCGCGCTTCTTGTCGTCGCGGAAGACCGCGAGCTCGGGGCGGAGCGCTTCGAAGACCGGCGCGAGCCCGGGATGACCGGACCATGCGCGCGCGTCCTGGACGCTCGCCGGACCGAACGCCGCGAGGTAGCGAAGCACGAGCTCGCGCGTCGCGTCGTCAGCGCCGACCCTCGGAGCGTTCGCCGTCTTCGAAGCCTTCGCGCTCTTCGCCGGCCTTTCCGCGAGCCACCGGTCGGCGAGCGTGAAGTCGGCGTTGCCGGGCCAGCCCCACGTCGCGTCGGTCGGCACCTGCACGAGCGGAACGTGCGCGCGGATCACGTAGCTCATCGCGCGCTCGTCCTGCTTCGGATGCCGCTCCATGAGCCA
>JAXDMI010000996.1:0-2625 GCA_034666145.1 Myxococcales bacterium
GCGCTCGGCGAGACCTACTACTCGTTCTTCAACTACCAGCGCTCGGCCGAGACCTACGACAAGGTCGCGGCGAACGAGCGGTTCCCGGAGCAGACGCGTCGCGACAACGCGAAGAACGCGATGATCCTCTACGCGAACCTCGGCCAGCGCGACAAGATGATGGCCGACTACCGGATCCTGCTGAAGACGAACCCCAGCTCGGACGACAAGGCGAACGCCGACTACACGGTCGCGAGCTACGACTTCAAGCAGTGGAGCCCGACGGCGGGTGACACCGGACAGAATCGCCAGACGCGGTTCGCCGCGCAGCAGAGCCTCATCAGCTACTTCCAGACGGCGAAGAACGCGCCGGGCGCCGCGAAGTACACGGTGGAAGCCGCGTACGACGTCGCGAAGATGATGAAGTCGGTGAGCGACAACACGTACCGCACGTGGTTCAAGAACACGGTGGCCGCGTGGGACAACTACCGCTCGCGCGCGCCGGTCAAGGACAACAAGAGCGAGGCTCAGACCCCGCCCTATGTCGACTACGCCGCCGAGGCGGACTTCTCGTTGCTCGACGAGCAGATCACGGCGAGCTTCGACGATCCCGCGAAGCACAAGTATCCGCCGAGCGTCCCCGAGATCTTCGGCGAGGTGCAGGTCGATCCGAAGACGAAGAAGGCCATCATCGGCGCCGACGGAAAGCCCGTCATGAAGAAGAAGGGCAAGTACCAGGCGAACGCCGCGGAGGCCGAGAAGTGGGATCTCGCGCTCGACGCGATGATCAAGAAGTACGAGTCGCTCGAGTGGGTGCCCACGGCGATCGCGCGTCAGGGCGCGATCTACGACACGCTCCGCACGGGTCTCTACAACATGGTCAAGGTGGAGCTCTTCACGCCGCAGCAGAAGGCAGCGCTCAAGGCGATGCACGACAGCGGCCGCGAGAATCTCGACCAGATCGCGAACGACACCGAAGACGGCATGACCGACTTCTGGCGCAAGAAGAAGCAGCAAGAGCTCGACGGCGCCGATCAGGTCATGGTCAAGCGCTACGCATCGGCCGTCGCCTACGCGCGCAAGTACAACATCCGCAACGCCCAGCTCTCGCGGGCCGTCAGCCGACTTGCGTACTTCACGGACATCATCTCCGGCGGCGACGCCAAGATGGCCGAGTACGTGACGTCGACGCCGGATCCGACGAACAAGGGCGCGACGAAGCTCACGTACACGTCACGTCAGTACGTGCAGACGCGACCGGGCCTCTCGGCGCTGCCGCCTCCGCAGGGCAACGCCTCGGCTTTGCCTGCGGCACCTTGACCGCTACTGGAAACTTGAACATGCGCAACTTCGGAACGCGGATTGCCAGCTTTGCGCTCTTCGGCATCGCCCTTGCGGGAGCGTCCCTCGTCGCTCCCGCGTGCGGTGGGCCCGACAAGCCGGTCAACTACCCCGACGGCGGCTCCACCGGGACCGCGGTCACCGACAACCAGGGCGGGCAGGTCGGCGTCATCGACTCGGCCGGCACGTCGGGCCTCGAGGGCTCCGCGAAGAGCACCTACGAGGCGGGGTGGCAGGCGTGGCTCCGCGGCGATCTCGCTACCGCCAAGTCGAAGTTCACGGAAGCGCAGAGCGCGGCGCCGAAGTCTCCGGCGCCGTCGTACTCGCTCGGCGTCGTGCTCGAGCACCTCGGCGACATCTCCGGCGCGCAGCAGGCGTATCGCGCCGCGTTCTCGAACGACCCGGCCCACGAGCTCTCGATGTGCGCGTACGCGCTGTCGCTCGCGAACAACAAGAGCCCCGGTGAAGCCGACACCTTCCTCACCGACAAGCGCGGGAAGAACGACAAGTCACCGCGCCTGACGACGTGCGCCGCCGAAGTGAAGTCGATCCAGAACGACCACGCCACCGCGCAGACGCTCGGTCAGGACGCGCTCCGGATGGATCCGAACTTCAAGGACGCGATGGTCACGCTCGCGCGCGATCACTACCGCGCGCGCAAGATGGACCTCGCGAAGTACGCGCTCCAGGCCGTGCTCGAGGGCTTCGGCGATGCCACGCCCGCACGCGACAAGGAGAACGCGGAGGCGCACTTGCTTCGCGGTCTCATCATGCGCGAGTCCGGCTCGCGCATCGTGGCGCTCAAGGACTTCGAGGAGGCCACGAAGCGCCGCCCCGATCTCGTCGAGGCGCTGCTCAACCTCGGCTCGATGCGTCTCGAGGCCGGCAACGCTACCGAGGCGATCGGACCGCTCGAGCAGGCGACGAAGTTCGCGCCCAACAGCGCGCTCGCGCACCTGAACCTCGGCGACGGCTACCGACTTCTCCAGCGCTACGCCGACGCCAAGAACGAGTTCGACAAGGCGCTCTCGCTCGACTCGAGCCTCGCCGCTGCGCACTACGACCTCGGGCTCATGTTCCTCACGGCGCAGAGCATCCCCGGGACCAATGCCGACTCGCAGGTCTCGACCGCCATCAAGGAGCTCGAGACCTACAAGACGATGCGCGGCGCGAAGGCGCCGCCCGGCGTGAACGACGAGATCGACGACCTCCTGAACCGCGCGAAGGCGAAGCAGGCGGAGCTGAAGAACACCGTGGCGACGCCTCCGGCGGCGGCGGGCGCAGCTCCGGCCGCGAAGCCCGCAG
>JAXDMI010000997.1:0-2908 GCA_034666145.1 Myxococcales bacterium
AGCGCGCTCGCCGCGCTCCTCGCGCTCGCCGCGCTCCTCGCGCCTCGATCCGCGCACGCATGCGGTGCCGCCTATCCCGGCGGGCCGGTGATGTGCGATTTCCCCCGGAATGGCACGCATGCCGCCGCCGCGCAGCCCGCCATCGCGCGCGTCGCCGCGAGCTACGTGTTCACGTCCACCACCATCCTCTTCGGCAGCGGACGACGCGCCGACCTCACGCGTCACGCCGTCTTCGGAAGCGTGCAGATTCCCTTCAATCGCAGCGGCTCCTGGAGCGGGCAGCTCGGCGCAGGAGGCATCGCCGGCGGCGAGCTCGTGCACGGCGCCGCGCGTGACACCATCGGCCCCGGCTTCGCAGCGTTTGGCGGCGTCGCCTGGCGCGTCTTCGACGGTCGCGATGCCATCCCGTTCGTCCAGCTCACCGCCACGCTCTCCGCGACGCACATGCTCACGCGCACCGACGATCGCGGGACGCGCACCGACGGCAGCACCTCGCCCGGAGCGCAGCCCGAATCGCCGCGCTTCACGGCGTTCGATCTCCGCGTCGGCGCCATCGCAGGCAAGACGTTCGCCGATGTGCTCACGCCCTACGTCACCGCGCGCGCGTTCGGCGGCCCGGTCGCGTGGCAGTATGACGGCGCGTCCGTCACCGGCACCGATCTCTACAAATACCAGCTCGGCGGCGGCCTCTCGCTCGCGCTCTTCGAACGCAAGCTCGACGTCTTCGCAGAAGGGATCGCGCTCGGCGAGCGCGGATTCGCAGCCGGCATCGGCACGACCTTCTTCTGAGGTAGGATCGAGGTCGATGCGCGCCGCGCACTTCCTCTCGCTCACTGCCTTCGCCACCGCGCTTGCCGTGCTCGCCGCCACCGCGTCGGCCTGCGTCCGCGAAGGCGCCGCCGTCGTCGCGCCCGTCGAGGTCACCATCGACAACGGAGACGGCGGGCCTGCCATGCCCCTCGTCATCGCGCCGCCGCCCGCCGTCCACGAGCACGACCGCTGCACCGCGCGTCTGAAGGCCGCCACCATCAAGACCAATGCGGACTGCACGCTCGACGAGCGCCTCTCGCACGGCAACGGCACGCTCCTCTATCCCTGCGTCGGCGACGGCCCCGTCGAAGCGATCTTCGCCGAGCATCGCTTCACCGGGAAGATCACCGGGTCCGCGCTCGTGCTCGGGCTCGGCACCGAGCTCGACTGGCAGGACGGCTGCCACTGGGAGACCAAGCAGGTCTTGCTCGGCGAATGGAAGCGCGACGCGAAGAAGCGGCCGAAGCTCTCGTGGTCGTACAGCGAAGCGCCCGTGAGCGGCACCGGTTGCTTGGGCTCCTGCACCGCGACCGCGGACATCGAGATCATCCCCGACGACGCGAAGCCCGACGCGAAGCCCTGACGCCGCTGACGTGAGGCACTTTGCACCGAGCGTTGACGCGCTTCACGCGCGCTCGAACGCAGCCTGCGCAGCAGATGCACGGCGCAACTGCATCATCGCGCCGCGAGGCCTGTCGCTTGCAACCCTCCGCGACCAGGAGATCCACCATGAATTCGAACCCGAAGACCACCGAGCGGGTCCGCGACGCCCGCGCCGCCTCGCAGCGGCCCGACGACGGCACCGCATTCCTTCCCGACCCGACGGACGGCGGCCGGCACACCGTTGCCCAGATGGCGGACGGCGAGTCCTTCGGCGAGGAGTACATCGCGTCGGCCACGGCCGGTGAGCCCGTGGACATGGACGCCCAGGACGAGGTCGTCGAAGAGGAGTGGGGCGGCCCGTTCCTCGAGCTCGATTCCGAGGGAGAAGACAGCTCCGCAGCGATCCCCGAGCCGCCCGGACTTCACAAGCTTCCGCCGCGCCTCCAGTAACGTATCTTAGGAGGGTCGATGCCCTCCCCGCCCAAGCCGAAGGGTAAGCCCGACGACCTCGCCGAGGTCGAGCGCGCGCTTTCCGTGCTCCAAGGTCGACATCCCGAGCACGAACGTGCGCGGCGTCAGGACGACGAAGCGAGAGCACGTCGTAGCGCGCAGCTCGATACCCAGGCGCGCGTCGAGACCACCAAGAACCGATCGCGCTACATCCGGCTCGGCGCGATCGCCGTGCCCGTCGTTGCGCTGATCGGCTTCGTCGGCATGCTCGCCACGCGCGAGATGGGACGACGCGGTCGGGTGGAGCAAGTCGGCGAGCCGTTCCGCGCATTCGGCTTCGCCACGGTCGACACGTCGGCGCCCGCATCGGCAGGCTCGCTCGAGGCGACCGTCGAGCCGGGATGCTTCCTCGCGCTCGCTACCGGCGCCGCGCCGATCCGGCTCACGCGCGCTGCGGGAGCTGCCGAAGCCCCGAGCGCGAGCCCGCTCCTCTTCTGCACGTGCGCGTCGGAGCACATCGGTCTGAGGGCCGACGTTCCCGCAGGCGGCGGTGTTCTCCTCATGCGCGCCGACGCAGCCACGATCGGCGGCTCGCGTGCGTTCGCGTTCGCGCCGTTCAAGCCGGCATCCACGCTCCGCACCGACGACGCATGCAGTGACGCCTCGCTCGACGCGTGGATCGATGCGAAGCGCTACCCCGCAGCGGCACCGAGCGGGCCATGGCTCGCGAGCTGGCCGCATCGCGCAGCGCTCACCGCCGCGGGCTTCCGCACGACGGTCGATGCTCCGCCGGGGCTGCCGTTCGTCGTCGTCGACGTACCGAAGGAGAGCTGTCTCCTCGCCACGAGCTCGGTGGCAGGCGACAAGCTCGGGCTCCGCATGAAGGGCGGCGCGATGGCGCTCTCCGACGTCGGCGGCACCGTCGCTCGTTGCGCACAGGCCGACGCGACGATGCTCGTGGCCCGCGAAGGCAAGGGCGAGCTCGTGGTCATGATCGCGCCCGCAGCCACCCTCGGCGGCATGCATGGGCTGCGTGAGGTCGCGC
>JAXDMI010000998.1:0-8270 GCA_034666145.1 Myxococcales bacterium
TCACCGTCGAGCTCGTCTCGCAGGTGGTCCGCATCAAGGGCGAGGCGCGCTACGCCTGCTCCGAAGGCTGTCGCGGTCAGCTCCTCCAGGAGGCCGGCGGCATCCGCCTCGGCGCGATGAACGCTCCGGCGCCGGTCGCGGTCGCGACGCCGGCTCCGTCCTCGGTTCGCACGCCGGTCGCTACGCCGGTTGCTCCGATGGCTGCGCCGTCATCGACGTACGCATCGACGTCGGCGTTCGCGCCGACCCCCGCGCCCATGCCCGTCGCCGCTACGCCTCCGCCGGATTCCGGTCCGCGTGTCACGCTCATCGAGAAGAAGCTCGCCGCGCCGAAGAAGCTCGCCGTGTTCAACCACAAGGGCGGCACCGGCAAGACCACCACCACCGTCAGCATCGCCGCCGGTCTCGCGATGAAGGGCTACAAGGTCCTCCTCGTCGATACCGACTCGCAAGGCAACGTCGGCGTCTCGCTCGGCGTGAAGGCCGAGCGCACGCTCTACCACTGCCTCGTCATGGGCCTGAAGCCTCAGGACATCGCGGTGAAGGTCCGCGAGAACCTCGACCTCGTTCCGTCGAACGAGACGCTCGCCGCCGCCGAGCTCTATCTCGCCGGCCGTCAGAACCGCGATCGCATCCTCAAGGATCGCCTCGCTTCGGCGCTCAATCACTACGACGTCATCATCCTCGACTGCTCGCCGTCGCTCTCGCTGCTCAACCAGAATGCGCTCGTCTTCGCAGACGGCATCCTGGTCCCGGTGGCCTGTGACTTCCTCTCGCTCGTCGGCGTGCGGCAGGTCATCAAGACGGTGAAGAACGTCAACGCGCTCCTCCATCACCCGGTGCAGATCTACGGCGTCCTCCCGACCTTCTACGACGCGCGCGCGCGCATCTGTCGCGACGCGTGGGGCACGATGAAGGAGCACTTCGGCGAGCGCTGCTTCCAGCCGGTGCGCGCGACGACGAAGATCAAGGAAGCCCCCGCGCAGGGCAAGACCATCTTCGAGTACGCACCCGACTCGAACGCCGCGACCGATTACGCGCGCGTCGTCGACCGCCTCATCACCGGACACAGCGCGGAGCTCACCGACGACGCGGATCTCGAGAGCGAAGACGCGACCGCGATGACCGGCTGAGCAGCGGCTTCAGCGACCAGCCCCCACGACCAAAAACTTTCGATTCGAGGAGAACAAACCGATGGCAGCGCGAGACGATGGTGGAGCAGGGCTCGGAGCGGCACGTGTGCTCGACGGCGACGAGGTCCAGGGCGTGCTGACGGGCGCCTTCTACCAAGCGCCTCCCGAGAGCGCGCGCGTCTTGAAGGCAGAGCGTGATGCCAACAAGGCGAAGCCGACGCACTACAAGGTGATCTGCATCTCGATGTACACGAAGGATCTCGAGCAGCTCGACGAGCTCGTCGAGAAGCTCAAGGTCCGCGGCATCACGAAGGCAAATCGCAGCGCCCTCATCCGCGTGGCCCTCGAGCAGCTCGACCTCGACAAGGTCCCGCGCGGAATGTGACGGTTCGAGAGGCGGAGCGGTGAAGGTGGAGATGGGGCGAGCCCTGAAGTCCGGTGCTCTCCTGGAGATCCCTCCTTCACCCGTCCGCCTCTCCCGCCTGACCCTGGGTCATTTCGGGTCTCCTGACCCTGGGTCATTTCGCTCGAAATGACCCTCGGTCCGGTGGCGGGATTGTGACGGGGCTGTAAATTCGGCACGGAATCCAGTACTTCCGGTGTCTCAGGGGCGTCCCGGGGCCGTGCCGCCCTTGCGCCATGGCGCACTGCGCAACATAACCCGACGCGGATGTACCGCTCCTCGCGCCCGGTCGCTGCCGTCCTGACGGCCGCGCTGTTCGTGGGTGGAGTCACGTCCATCGGCATCGGTTGCGCGATGAGCTCGCCCGCGGATCTCACGCCGACGTTCGATCCGAGCCTTCCCGGCGTCGACGCGGGAAGCAATCCGGTCCCCGGTCGACCGGGCGCCGAAGGCACGGACGCGGGGAGCGACGCCACCAGCAGCGGCGGCGGCGACTCGGGCTCCAAGTCGGCGTTCGCCGGCGACGACGGCGGCGTCGATGCCGCGCCCACGCTGCCGAAGCCTGCCGCGGGCGAAGTGCTCGTGACCGAGATCATGTACTCGACGTTCACGCCGGAGCCGGCGTCGGAGTGGATCGAGATCTACAGCAAGGCCGCGAGCCCGCGCTCGCTGAGCGGCCTCACGCTCAAGGACGGCGGAGGACGCACGCACGTCATCGCCGCCGGCCTGACCATCGCGCCCGGCGCGTACGTCGTGTTGGCGCGCAACAAGTCCGCAGCGAGCACGGCGAAGGTGCCCGCGAGCGCGGTCGTCTACGAGTACGGCACCGGCTTGCCCGACAACGCGGGCATCGTCCTCGCCAACGCCGCCACCGGCGGCATCGCGCTGCTCGATGGAACGACCACGCTCGTCTCCGTCCCCTACGGCCCGTGGTTCAGCCAGTCGGGCGGCAGCTCGATCCAGCTCAAGGCGCTCGACGCGACGCAGGAGTCGACGAGCGCAGGCTGGTGCCTCTCGCTCAACGCATGGACGACGGGCTCCGAGAAGGGCACGCCGGGCAGCGCGAGCGACTGCCCGTAGCCCGTAACGACCCGTGCTTTTACGAAGCACACGTCTACGCGATCGACTCCCAGAACGCCTCGAGATCCGCCGGGAACGGGGCCTCCACAACGAGCGGCGCGCCGGTCATCGGATGCGAGAGCGCAAGCCGTGCCGCATGCAGCGCATGGCGCGGAAGCTCGAGTCGCACGAGGTCTTCTTCGGTGAGCTCACCGTCGGCGCCACGCGCGAAGCACGTCTCGTCGGGGCCATAGAGCTTGTCACCCACGATCGGCGAACCGAGGCTCGCGAGGTGGATGCGGATCTGATGCTGCCGCCCCGTCTCGAGCTCGCAGCGTACGCGTGCATAGTGCATGTTTCCGATGCCGGAGCGCGTGCCCGCTCGCGTCGCCTCCACGCGGAAACGGGTCGACGCCGTCATCGCGTCGTCGGACACGCCGAGCCGCATCTTCACGCGGTACGAGCTCGTGGGATCGAGCTCGATGGACCGCTGGAAGCGGAACGCGCCCGGGCCGTCCGCCGTGGCAGCCGACACCGTGCCGGCGATCTCCTTCGCGCGCTCGGGATCGGGTGAGCCCCACGTCATCGCGATATACGTCTTCTCGATGCCTCGGCTCTCGATGACCTTCTTGAGCGCGCGATCCGCGGCGGTCGACTTCGCGACCAGCAAGACGCCGCTCGTCTCGCGATCGATGCGATGACCGAGCGAGAGGAACTGTCCGGGACGCAGCGCCTTGAGGACGTTGATGAGCGTGTTCTTGTGGTAGCGCGCGGTCGGGTGCACCGGCAGGAGCGCGGGCTTGTCGACGGCGAGGATGTGCTCGTCCTCGAACAGGATCGGCACGTCGGTGGGTACCTGCTCCTCGTCCCAAGGCGCGCGCCACAGGAGGACGTGCTCTTCCGTCTGCACGCGATGGTTCGAGCGCAACCGCTTACCGCGGACGTCATACGCGCTGACCTTCACGATGTACTGCGTGCGCGTTCGGCTCGTTCGCTTGAGCTGGCTCTGGAGGAACACGTCGAGCCGCTGTCCCGCTACCTCGGGAGGCACGCGAAAGATGCTCAGGACCGAGCCTTCGGGAACGCCGTCGGGACGGACGATCTCGACGCTCTCGATCGCGTCGGATACGCGCAGCCGGGTCACCCTGCTTCCTTAGCCACGCAGCGGGAGCGCGGGAAGCGTTCTCCTGTGACCCCGGAAAAATGGTAGAAACCGCGACTCATGGAGATCCTGTTCGTCACCACCGAGCTCGCGCCGTTCGTCAAAGTCGGCGGCCTCGCCGACGTCAGCGCGGCGCTCCCCAAGACCCTGAAGGCGCTCGGCCACAAGGTCACCATCGTGATGCCGCGGTTCCCCGCGTTCGAGGAGGCCGGTCTGCTCCTCGCGCGACGCCTCACGCCGCTCGCGCTCGAGCTGGGCGGCAAGAAGCACGAGGTCACCGTCTATGACGGCCGCCTCCCGTCGGGGGTCGACCTCGTCCTCCTCGACGCGCCTGGCCTCTTCGATCGCGCCGGTGTCTACGGCGATCGGAACGAGGACTATGCCGACAACGCGATGCGCTTCGCGGTCCTCTCGCGCGCCGTCGCCGAGATCGTCAAGCAGCGCGCGGAGAGCGGCTCGCCGCCCGACCTCGTCCACGTCAACGACTGGCCGACCGCGCTCGTCAGCAAGTACCTGAAGGACCTCGGCGTGAAGACGCCCTCGCTCCTCACCATCCACAACGTCGCGCACCAAGGGATCTTCCCGAAGGAGCTCCTCGCGGACATCGGTCTCGCGCCGTCCGACTTCCACGTCGGCGGCATCGAGTTCTACGGCCAGGTGAACTTCCTCAAGCAGGGCATCGTCTCCGCCGACGCGGTCACCACCGTGAGCGCCACGTACGCGAAGGAGATCCAGTCCGAGGAGGGCGGCTGTCGCCTCGACGGCGTGCTCCGCGCGAAGGAGCGCATCACCGGCATCACCAACGGCGTCGACTACGGCGTGTGGAATCCCGCCACCGATTCGAACATCGTGGCGCGCTACGACGCCGAGGACGCGTCGAACAAGGCGCGTTGCAAGGGCGCGCTCCAGAAGGAGCTCGGCCTCGCCATCGAGGAGAAGGCGCCCATCGTCGCGAGCGTCGGTCGCCTCGTCGCGCAGAAGGGCACCGATCTCGTGATCGACGCCATCCCGCGCATCCTGCGCGGCAGTGACGCGCAGATCGTGATCGCCGGCGACGGCGACGACACCTTCGTCGCGAAGCTGGAGCACGCGGTCGAGAAGAGCGGCGGCCGCGTGGTGTTCATCCGCAACGCGCCCGAGGCGCAGATCCATCGCATCTTCGCGGGCGCCGACATCGCGCTCGTGCCGAGCCGCTTCGAGCCGTGCGGGCTCGTCCAGCTCTACGCGCAGCGCTACGGCGCGCCTCCGGTCGCACACGCAACCGGCGGCCTCGTCGACACCATCGTCGATTGCGACTCGAAGCTCGAGACCGGCACCGGCTTCCTCTTCGACGAGCCCACCGCCGATCTCCTCTACGCCACCGTGCAGCGCGCCATCGCCGCGTTCGAGACCGATCGCTGGCCCGCGCTTCGCCGTCGCGTCATGCGCCTCGATCGCGGCTGGGAGCGCGCGGGCCGCCAGTACGAGCACGCGTACAAGTCGCTCATCGGTTCACCGGCCGTAGCCTGAGAGTCGAACGTTGAAGCACGCCGTCGCCGCCTCGGTCGCGCTCGCGACCTTCGTCGCGGCGGCGCACGGCTGCGGTGCGTTCAGCGCCTCGGACGTGCCGGCCGCGAGCGACGGCGGCGCGACGGGTGATGCCGCGAACGCGTGTATTCCGCACGACATCAACGAAGACGCGGGCGCGCCCGACGCATCGTGTGGAGGGCCGGGGCGCGTCGATCTGTCGTCCTCGCCGGGTCACTGTGGCGTCTGCAATCACAGCTGCCAGACCGAAGCCTGCGAGACCGGGCAGTGCCACGTGTCCGACGTCGTGCCGTTCACGTTCGTCCCGAACAATCCGCCGGGCGCCGGCGCGTTGCGAGCCGGCATCCTCTACATGGCGCAGGCCGGCATCATCTATCAGGCGCCGGCGACGGGCGGCTCGCCGGCGATGCTGCTCGCCGGCGCGACCATCGCGTCCACGTCACTCAGTCCGCCGTTCCTTGCGCATGATCGCCTGTGGACGGTCGGCGATCAGACCAAGCTGTTCAGCTTTGCGCTCGAAGGCAGCGGCTTGCCCCAGCACGAGGCGGACGGCAGAGTGGGCGCCGTCGCGACCGACGGCGACGTCGTGTACTGGGCGAACGCGGACAACGGCGAGGTGCGCGCCGTCGGAAACGCCGTCGCCCTGCTCTCCGACGCCAACATCCAGGGCGTCTACACGATGGCCGCCGATCGCGATGGGCTCTTCCTCATCGTCCAGCCGAAGGCGGCGGGCACGAAGGGCAAGCTCCTCCAGCGCGACGCGAACGGTCAGGCCGTGCGCGAGCTCTTGTCCGATCTCACGCCTTCCACGCAGATGACGATCGAAGGCGGCCACGTCTACTGGGCGGACACCGGCGGCGCTGTGTGGCGCATGGAGAAGGCCACGCTCCAGAAGGAGCCGGTCACGCAGGTCCCGGCGAACCGAGCCTTCGTGAAGGGCCTCGTCGTCGACGCGGAGAACGTCTTCGTGGTGACCACCGACGACGGCAACGGCGGCACGGTGACAGCGTCGCTGCACGTCGCGTCGAAGTGTGGAGGCCCTGCGCGACTGCTCCGCTCCGACACTTTCTGGGGTGGTGCACTGTTGGCGGACGCCCAGCACCTCTACTGGTCGCACTCGACGGCCATCGCCCGCATGGCGAAATGACGATCGCGGCGGCGATGCGTCGCTGATCGTGGCTACGTCGGCGGGGCGGGCGCGGGCTCGTCTTGCACGGGCACGACGAGGACGAGCGCACGCGCCATCCACGACGCACGCAGCGCGACGCGCCCGAGGACGACCGCCTGGTGGACGATGAACAGCAGCGTGAGCGAGACGCCTCCGCTTCCGCCGAGGACGTCCGCTGCGACGAAGCCGATCGCGACGAGCGCCACGCCGACGACGGTGCGCCCCGTCCAGCCGAGGACGGCGCGACCAAGGCTCGCACGGCTTGTTTTCAGGGCGATACGCACACCGCGCAACATGACGTTCCACGCCGGCGCCGCCGTTCCGCTCGCCGCCGACAGCCCGGATTCGCGAACCACCGCGGCGCGCGCGAGATCGATGACGATGCCGATCACGGCAGCGACCGCGGCGAACACGCCGAACACCACGGCGCCCACCGTGAACGAGCGCGCGTCGCCGAGCGCCTCGGTGAGCACGTTGTCGAGACCAGAAGCCGCGAGCCAGCCGAGCACGAGCACGATGACGGACGTGACGGATCCGAGCACGAGCAGCACCGCGAGCGGCAGGAACGCGCTCACGGCGACCTGCAGCGCGCTCCGCAGGCGCAGCGAACGGATCTGGACGGTGCCTTCCTCGTCGGTCTCCACCATGCGTCCGAACGCCAGCGACGTCACGAGCACTCCGAACGGGAGCTGCATCAGCACCGTGCCGACGGCGAGGAGCACGATGGTCGTCCGCGCGGTAACCGGGAGCGCGGCGTCGCTCTGGCCGAGCCACACCATGAGATCGCGCGCGCCGTCCGCCCAGAGGACCGCGTCTCCGTCGGGATGACCGCCCCACACGCGCCGCGCCCAGGCATGCACGGGCGTCGCGACGAGCAATGCCCACGCGAGCTCCATCAGGAAGACGAACGCCACGGCGACGGGGCGCTTGCGCGCGTGGATCGACCGAGCCAGGAGCGGCGTCATGGTGCGAGCGCTCCGAGCAGGAGCTCCGACCAGTACGTCGCGCGCTCGAGCGTGCGAGGCGCGCCGCCGCCGCTCTGTCCGGGCGCAGTGCCGAAGTCGTTCTCCGGGTTCTCGTCGAGGAGCACGCGCTGCTCGGGATCGACGACCGCGGCGCGCAGCGGCGACGTGCCGACCCAAGGCAGACGCGTCGAGTCGGTGCTCCCGTCCCAGGAGACGCGCGTGCGCGCGCCGTCCTCGCTCACGAGGTCGACGTCGACGGGCAGATGCAAGGTGCCGCGCCGCACGACGAGCACCCAGCCCTCGTATTTTCCGGACGCTGTGCGATCGGCCGGCGTGGTCGCGCGCTTGCCGTCCTTGTCGTCGAAGATGCCCGCCGCGGGGTGTACCGAGTGCGAGCTGAGGGCCTCGACCTTGAAGTCGACCCATCCCTTGTCGAAGAGCGCGTCGCGAAGGACCTCGCCGGCCTCCTTGCCCATCTCGTTCTCGAACGTGGCGATGAGATCGCTCGGGACAGGATGCTGGAAGCGGAAGCGCCGCGCGTACGTGCCCATCGTGCGCTGCATCAGCTTGTCGCCGTAGACGCGACGCAGCGTCTCGAGGATCGTCGCGGTGCGACTGTAGACGAGCGCTCCGTATGCGCTGCCGGTGCCGAATGCATACGCGGGCTGCGCGACCTTGTCGTCGTGCGCGAAGTGGCGCGCGCGCTCGGCGTGTCCCTCCGCGTCGCCGACCTTCAAGCCGACCATGTCGATGAAGCTGCCGCGGCCCTTCCACGCCGCCATCGCCTCGGCCTCGGCGTAGCTGGTGAGGCCTTCGTCGAGGAACGGCCACTGCGTCTGGTGCGTGCCGATCA
>JAXDMI010000999.1:0-4945 GCA_034666145.1 Myxococcales bacterium
GGGAGAGCTGTCGGCCGGGCAGCGACAGCGCGTGGCACTTGCTCGACTCCTCGTCCAAGAGGCGACGGTGTACATGCTCGATGAGCCCGACGCGAACCTGGACCGGTCGGGGATCGCGCTCGTCGGAGAGATCATCGCGGAGCTCGTCGCGCGCGGTCACATGGTGGCCATCGCCGCGCACACCGAAGAGCTGACGTCGATCGCCGGTACGCACGTGACGCTCGGCTGACCCGAAGCTTCGTCGTCGATCACATCTCCCGCATTCGCACCGTCGTCACGCCGCGCTCGTACGTGTAATCGACGAGCACCGTGCCGCCGCCCTTCACCTCGGGGCAGTCGTACGCCGGGAAGAGCGCGTGCGCCCAGTGGCTAAGGGGATCGAAGTCGTCGGGGAGCGTCGAGAGGAACACGCCCGGTGAGAGCGTTGCTCGGAACGCCAGCATGATGCCGAGGTGCTGGCTGTCGCGCGAGATGCGTGTCGTCACGCGCGACGAGACCACCGTCTCGAACGGGCCGGTCATGTCGATGGCGGCGAGGAGCACCGGCTCGGCGAGCGGCCACGTCGCGACGTCACGGCTGTCGAGCATGATCGGCTCGGAGCACGAGAGCCGATGCTGCTCGAGCGGCGTGAAGTCGATCCCGTACGCCGCGCGATAGCTCTCGACCTTGCGCTTCGTGAAGACGTGTCGCTCGAGCACCGTGCGCGGGATGTCCACGGCGATGCCGTAGATCTCGATCGCCGACGGGATGATGCGCGCGTCGGGCGTCAGCAGCCGGCGCTTGGCATCGGCGACGATCTCCAGCATCTGTTCGTCGAGCGGATCGTTGCCGATGGTCTCGGTGACGAGCACCGAGGCGCGCTCGGGCAGCGAAACGCGCGTCGAACGATCCCGGAGGAGCGTGACGCGATCCGAGACGCCGTTGGCTTCGAAGACGCGCGCGGCGACCTCGGCGATGCCGCTCGACTCGACGGCGAAGACCTTGCGCGCTCCGGCGAGCGCGGCGCACGTGGCGAGCACGCCGGTGCCGGTGCCGATGTCCACGACGACGTCGTCGGGGAGCACCGTGTTGCGCAGCGCAAGACAGAAGCCGTTCGTGCGGCCCCGGTCGTCGAGCATGAGCATGTGGATCGAGGGGCGCACCCACCCGCGCGTACCGAGCGCCGCGCGCTCCTCGGGCACGACGAGCACGCCGTTGCGGACCATGTCTTCGATGCAGCACTGGGCCTCGAGGAGCTGCTCGGCGCCGCCGCCCGCGACCTTCGCGAGTGCGTCGCTCACGCGACGCGGCGTGGCGAACGCATCGAGCAGAGCCATGGCGACGCGTGGCGCATGAAGCTGGTCCGCGCCGACGTCGATGCCGATCTCGTCCTCGTCGGTCAACCGCACGCGCACTTCGCGCACGCGGACGAGCACCGTGTCGGGGCGAACGTCGGGCTCGCTCAGGACCTTGCTGTCGTCCTCGGCGGTCATCGGCGGGACCATATCACCGTCGTTCGACGGCGGGGCACGACGGAGTGACTACGGCGTCCGTGCGGGGCAGGATCGCGACCTTCTCGGGCGCCGCGAAGGCAGCAACGAGGGCGAAATGCTCGTAGGCACACGGCGTGACCTCGACGTGCTCGACGTTTTCGGCGCGCAACGTCGATCCCGCGGCAATCTGAGCCGATCGGTCTTCGTTCGGCCCCGACCCAGGGACATCGCGCAGCCCGATGACTCCGTTCACGAGCCACGCCGCCGCGACGAGCCCTGCGACGGCGAGCGCCGGCGCGCGCGCGCGAGCCAGTGCCGCGGGAGCAGCCAGCACGAGGACGTCGGCCGCGAACATCGCGGTGAGGAACATCACTCCGAGCAGCGCGCGCTCGGAATGATGCGCGGGCGCGCCGTCGCGCGCATTGCCGTACGCGAGGAACGCCACCTCCGCGGCGGCGCAGGCGAGCGGAACGAGCCATGCGCTCCGCACCTCGGCGCGCGACTTCACGAAGACATGCCCTGCCGTGAACGCGAGCGCGAGCGCGACGACGACATCCGGTCGCCGCATCACGAAGAGGCGAGGGTAGAGGAGGAGCGCGTCGAGCGTGCCCGTCGCCGGCTCACCGAGCGCGCGCTTGAATCGCGCCACGCGCTCGAAGAAGTGCAGCGCATCGCCGTGCGCATGGCCGTTCCACGCCATCCAGAGCAGCGGACCGGCGGCGACGATGGCCGCGACGAGGAGATCTCCGGTGTCGCCCGACGCCGCCGCGTCTCGCGCCGTCTTCGATCCGCGCAGCCCGCGCATGCCACGCACGGCGAGCGTCACTCCCAGCACCGCTGCCACCGGCCACGGCTCGTAGCGCGAGAGACACGCCGCGAGCAGCGCGAGCGCAAACGCGATTCGCGCGGGCAACGGCAGTCGTGGGCCACGCATCGAGCCCAGCGCGATCGCCGCTGCCGCCGTGAAGCTCGCCGTGAACGACTCGGGCACGGTGGCTGCGCCGAGCCACACGCTCCACGGCGAGAGGATCGCGAACGCCAGCGCGAGCAGCGCTGCACGACGGTCGGTCCCCGTCATCCTCAGCGCGACGTACGGCAGCACCGCTGCTGCGCTCGCGAACGCGATGCTCGCCGCGCGAGCCATCGCGAGCGAGCGCCCCGCGACGAGCATCACCGACCCCAGCGCCCAGAACGGGAAGGGGAGCCAGCTCGTGCCGCTGGGATCGAGCTTCGGTGTGTGCGCGAACGACTGCGCGATGGTGACGCGCGCGAAGTCGTCGTCCGAGACGTGATCGAAGCCGAGGCATCGCACGACCACGCACGCGAGCGCATGGAGCGCAGCGACGACGGCGACCTCGGTCAGAAGCCGCCCGCGCGTGGTCACGTGCGCTCGCTCACCGCTCGGTCAGGGCGCGGGAGTCGGCGCGGAGTCCTTCGGGGACGGCGACGGGGCGTTCATGAGCGGTCCGCCGGACGGCGCGGGAGCGGCTGACCCCGACGGCGTGGGCGTGGCGTCGGTCTTCGCGCGCTTCTCGCCGCGATCCTTCACCTTGCTCTGTTCCTCCGCGACCTTCGCGCGGAGGGCGCGGTCACCGGACGAGGACATGTACGCGAGCGTGACGCTCGTGAGCATGAAGATGGCGGCGCAGATGGCGGTCGCGCGCGTGAGGATGTTGCCCGCTCCGCTGCCGCCGAAGACCTGAGCCGAAGCTCCTCCGAACGCCGAGCCCATTCCGCCGCCTTTGCCCTGCTGGAGCAGGACGACGAACATGAGGACGCAGCAGACGAAGATGTGGACGATGTTGACGAAAGTGCTGAGCATGATGGTTATCGAGCGCGCGCCGCGCGGGCCGCGTTCGCGATAGCACCGAACGAGCCGGCATCCAAGCTCGCCCCGCCGACCAGGAATCCGTCGACGTTGGGGCACGCGAGAAGCGCCGCCGCGTTGTCGGGTTTGACCGAGCCTCCGTAGAGGATCCGCGTGCGCGTCGCGAGATCGGGATTCTTCTTCTCGAGCCAGGAACGGATCGCCGTGTGGACCTCTTCCGCCTCGGTGGGGCCTGCGGTCTTACCGGTGCCGATCGCCCAGATCGGCTCGTAGGCGATGGCGACCGCCTTCGGGCTCTGCGCGATCACGTCGAGAAAGGCATCGACCTGCTGCTTCACGACGCGGAGCATCTCGCCCGCTTCGCGCTGCTGGAGGGTCTCGCCGACGCACACGATCGGGAGGAGGTCGTGGCGCAAGGCGGCGGAGACCTTCTCGGCGACGAACGAGTCGGTCTCGCCGAAGAGCTGACGGCGCTCGCTGTGGCCGACGATGACCCAGGTGCAGCCGCACTCCTCGAGCATCGGGCCGCTGATCTCGCCGGTGAAGGCGCCTTGGTCCTTCGGGTACAGGTTCTGCGCAGAGAGCTGGACGGGCGAACCGTCGATGGTGTCGGCGACGGCAGCGAGCGCCGTGTACGGCGGCGCGATCACGACGTCGACGTCCGGCAGATCGCGCGCGAACGCGACGCAGCCTTCGGCGAGCTCGACGCCCGCACGACCGCCGTTGAACATCTTCCAGTTGCCGGCAATGAGGGGTCGACGCGAAGGATTCATGAGCGCGGGGAGCCTACCCCAAGGAGGATCCGTTGCCTACCGGGCCTCATGACGTCCGACGGGCCCGGCTTGTTCCTGAGGTGCGGTCAGGAGGTGCGGTCAGGTGGAGGCCTGCGGGCTCCGGCGCAGGACCTCGATGCCCGGGAGCTTCTTGCCCTCGATGAGCTCGAGCGATGCGCCGCCACCCGTCGAGATGTGGCTGAACTTCTCGGCCACGCCCTCGCCGGCTTCCTTCACCGCGAGGGCGCTGTCGCCGCCGCCGATGACCGTGAACGCGTTCGAATCGGCGAGCGCGCGCGCCACCGAGAACGTGCCGTTCGAGAAGGCCTTCTTCTCGAAGAGGCCCATCGGCCCGTTCCAGAACACCGACTTCGCCTTGTCGAACTGCCTCTGGAAGAGCGCGATCGACTTGGGCCCGATGTCGAGCGCCATGGTCCCTTCCGGGATCGCGCCGACGTCGACGACGGTGCCCTCGGAGGCGTTGATGTTCGACGCCACCACCACATCGACCGGGAGAACGAGGTCGACCTTCTTCGCTTGCGCCTTCTCGAGGATGGTCCGCGCGAGGGCCAGCTTGTCGTCCTCGACCTTCGAGGCCTGGAGGTTCGCGCCGCGCGCCGCGAGGAACGTGTTGGCCATCGCGCCGCCGATGATCAGCGCGTCGACCTTCTCGAGCAGCGCATCGAGCACGGCGATCTTGTCGGAGACCTTTGCGCCGCCGAGGACCGCGACGAACGGCTTCTCGGGGTTCGTGATGATCTTGCCGAGCGCGGCGATCTCCTTCTCGAGGAGGAAGCCGCAGCCACGCTCGCGCATCATCTTGGGGAGCGCATGCACGGAGGCATGCGCGCGGTGCACGGCGCCGAACGCGT
>JAXDMI010001000.1:0-11413 GCA_034666145.1 Myxococcales bacterium
AGCCTCCGCCCTCGGCCGTCTCTGCGCGGTCGAGCGGCGCCGCGATGAGGATCGACGCGTGAGGAGCCGATGCCTTGATCGTCGAGACGACGTTGGTGAGCGTCTTCTCGTAGTCGCGCGGGAGGCCGGGCGCCTCGCTCTCGTTCGTGCCGTATTGCAGCACGATCAGCGACGGCTTCCGCAGCGCCATCTGCTCGGCGAGGTGCGTCGCGTTGATCGATCCGAGGAGCTCCGCGCGCGCGCCGTTCGCGCCGAGCGCGTCGTACACGACGCCGGCGCCGTCGCGCTCGAGCGCGACGCCGAAGAGGCGCGGGTTGCCGCCGATCACGCGCAGGGTCATCTTCGCCTCGCCGTCCGCGACGGTGAACGACTTGATGCGCGACGCCTTCGATTCGCCCTTCGTGGTGAAGCGCTCGGTGGTGTTGCCGATCTTCGCCTCGACCTCGCCGCCGTTCGGTGTCTCCAAGTAGTAGACGTCGAAGCGCGACACCTTCTTGCCGTGCGTGCCGCGATCCGACGTGCCGAAGAACGCGCTCGCGCCGGGCGTTCCCGTGAACGTCACGCCGCCGAGGCCGTACATGCCGTCCTTCGTGGTGGGGCCCGTGATGCGGCTCGAGCTCCAGCCTTCGCCGGCGCCGTGCGTGACGTCGTTGTGGAAGTACCACTCCCAGGGGTTGGCCACGAGGATGAAGCCGTGGCCGGCGTCGCCGAGCTCGGCCTGCATCTTCCGGCGCATCGTGCCGGAGACGTAGTCGCTCGTGATGACACTGTCGCCGTAGTGGAGGATGCGGGTCACGGCGCCGGGCTGCTTCGCTCGGGTCTTCGCGAGCGATGTGTAGAATGCATCGAGTGCGTGACCGGTCGCGTCTTCGACGGCGACCGAGCCCTTGTTCTTCGCGAGCGCTTGCGCATCGAGACCGGGCACCGCGACACGCGCCGGCGCATCGGGCAGAGCGTTCGTCACGGTCGCTTCGTTCTTCGAAGCCTTGAGCGTCGTCTCTCCCTGCGTGAGCTGCGGCGCGCTCGTGGGCGCGGCGCCGGCATTCGCGACGTCGGCGGTCACGGCGTGATCCCACGGCGCATGCGCGACGCGGAAGCGTGCGAGGCCCGGCGTTACATACGGTACGGCGAGGAGAGCGAGCATGACGCCGATGGCGATCGACGTCTTGCCGGCGAGCGGATGAGGAGTCCGCACGCGGTTCTCGGGCGTTGGAGCTCGGAGCGTCACGCGCGAGGTGTAGAACGCGGCACGCGCGGCATCAACTAAGAGGCGGCCTCTCCGAGACGTCCTCCGGGGGACGAACTGGGGTCGAACTTTTCCGCTCTCGCTGTTCCTACGGGCACGTTGGACCGTTCCGTGCTTGGAACAGGTCTCATCATGACACGTGCTTACGAAGACGAGGAAATGCCGCTGCCGCTGCTCCAGAGCCGAGCGTTGCCGGCACGCCGCAGGGCCCGGATCGAGGCAGAAGACGACATGCCGCTGCGGCGCGATTACCGAGCGCAGAGGCCCGCCGATCGTTTGCGCCCCGGCACGGCCGGCGCCCTCATGGGCCTCGTCGCCGGCGCGGCCGGGCTCGGCGTCGTCCATGCGATGCATCTGCCCCGCATCTCCGACGGCATCATGCGGCTCGCGACCCGGCTCGGGTTGCCTCCCGACGCGGCCGTTCCCATGGCCTACCTCGCGGCGGCGGTCGGCGGCGCGCTCATTGGCGCTGCCTTCGCGGCCCTGACGAAGCATCTCCGCCGGTCGTTCGCGGCGCTCGTCGTCTGGGCGCTCGTCTTCTTCGTGAGCCTCACGATGCTCGTGCTCGCGGTCTCGGCCGCCTATGGCCACGGTCTCGGCGTGTCGATGGCGCCGGCTATCCTCCTCGCGAGCGCGGCATATGCCGTGATCGTCTCGTTCCAGCTCCCGCTTCGCCGTCGCTCCGTCCCGACTCTGCCTGAAGCCGACTGATTCGGACCTCACCCTGATAAACAGGGCCTGATCTGATAAAGAGGGGGCAAGGCGCATTCGCGTCGCGCCCTCGATGCTCTTCGCCAGTCCGCTCTACGGCGTCTTCCTGTTCGTCACCTACGTGGCGTTCTGGGCCCTGCGCCGTCGATCGATCCTGCGTCCGCTGTTCCTGACCGCGGCGAGCTACCTCTTCTATTTCGTCGGCACCTACGACGCGGCCGTCGAGCAGGACGTGCCGCTCGGACCGCTCGGTTGGACGCTGCTCTGCGTCGCCATCATCTTCCTCGGCAGCTCGCTCGACTTCTACGTGGGCCGGAGGCTCGGGCGCACCGAGAACCCGCACGCGCGACGAGCGCTGCTGCTGGTCTCGGTCGTCTACTACCTGGGCGTCCTCTCGGTCTTCAAGTACTTCAACTTCGCGATCGACTCGTTCGCCGCGATCATGAGCTGGGCGGGCCTCAGCGTCTCACCCACGCACTTGCGGCTCGTGCTGCCGTTCGGGATCTCGTTCTTCACGTTCGAGACGATGAGCTACACGATCGACGTCTATCGCCGCGAGATCCCGCCGGCCAATCGCTATCTCGATTACCTGCTCTTCGTCTGCTTCTTCCCGCACCTCGTCGCGGGGCCGATCGTGCGGCCGAAGTCGATGCTCCCCCAGCTCGCCGCGGAGCCGGTCGCTACCGACACGATGAAGGCCGAAGGCCTCTTCCAGATCGCCACCGGCCTCTGCAAGAAGATCGTGATCGGAGACACGCTCGGCATCAACCTGGTCAACCGGGTGTTCGACAACCCGGAGCGCTACTCGTCGCTCGAGGTGCTGGTCGCGATCTATGCGTATGCGATCAAGATCTACGCGGATTTTTCCGGCTACACCGACGTCGCCATCGGGAGCGCGAAGCTGTTCGGCTACGAGCTGCCGAAGAACTTCGATGCACCATACATCTCACGGAGCCTCCAGGAGTTCTGGCGCCGCTGGCACATCTCGCTGTCGTCGTGGCTGCGCGACTACCTCTACATCTCGCTGGGCGGCAATCGCGGCTCCACGTGGCGCACCTATCGCAACCTGATGCTGACGATGGTGCTCGGCGGGCTCTGGCACGGCGCTTCGTGGAACTTCGTGATCTGGGGCGCGCTCCACGGCGGTGCGCTCGCCGTGAACCGCGCGTGGGCGCGCCGCGGTCCGAAGGCCGCGTCGCATGCGAAGGCGCAGGCGCCCAAGGACGGCGACGACGGCGAGCTCACGGTCGGCGCGGTCATCGCGGTGTTCGCGACGTTCCACTTCGTGTGCTTCGCATGGATCTTCTTCCGCGCTCCGACCTTCGCGCACGCCACGTTGATGCTCGCGCGCATGGGCAAGCTGACGTTCGATTCCCCGAATCTCGCGCCCAAGGTGCTGGCCATCCTGGCGCTCGGATTCCTCACGCACTTCATGCCGCGCCATTGGTTCTTCCGGATCCGGAACGCGTTCGTCGAGAGCCCTGCCGTCGTGCAAGGTGTGGCCCTCGCGGTCTTCGCGTATGTGCTCCACTTCGCGTCGGGCGCGAAAGCCGAGCCGTTCATCTACGGCCAATTCTAGAGGGGGATGGAGCGCACATGAAGAAGCCCGCAAGGATCGCGTTCGGGGTGACGAACGCCGGCGTGGCGGCGCTGGTCGCGTGGGGCGTGTTCCGCGGGCTGCCGACGCGCTGGTGGGTGGTCGACGACGGCGCCTTCGTCATCGTCGCGCTCATGGCGGCCTCGTCCGTCGCGCTGCTCGCGAATCATCGCCTCGCCGAGCCGATCACGCGCGCGGCAGCGGCGGTGACACTGCTCCTCGGCCTCGCGCTCTTCGCGACCCTCGCGCTCACCGCGAGCTGGCTCTACGGCGTCTACGGTCCGGTGGGCAAGGGCGGAAGTGCGATCTTCGCGCTCGTCGCGCTCATGGTGTTTCCGTACCTCGTGGTCCTGCCCGCCGCGCTGCTCGCGTGGGTCGGTCCGCGTCCGCGCAAGACGACATGAGCGTCCGCGATCTCTCGCGCCTGCTCCTCGCGTATGCGCTCGTGCTCGTCGTCGCGTGCGCGATCATGCATGCGCATGCGAGCCTCCGCGAGCTGCCGGCCTCCGAGCAACGCATCGTCGTGAGCCGGTGGTCGCGCGGGCAGCTCGTCGAGCGCACCGTGACGAGCCCCGCCGAGAAGCCTCCCGCCAAGCCCGAGGGCGACGGCACGACGGTGGTCCACGAGGTCACCGTCGGCGAGGGCCCGCTGTCGCTCGACCCGCGGACGTTCTCGTACACGCTCGTCGCCGGTCGCGACGGTCTCGTCGCGGAGCTGCACGGCAAGACCGCATGGCTCACGGTCGACGATCTGCTCTCGGCGCAGGCCTACGACCACGCGGTCTCGTTCCTCGACCCGAGCCTCGGCTTCGGCACGCATCGCGCGACGGTCATCTCCGCGCTCGCGACGCAGCTCGGCGCCACCGTGAGCGAGGTCGAGAACGAGGCGCGCGTGCGACGCGTGCGGTTCGAGCGTCACGTCGTGGACGAGCTTCCCACCCCGAAGATCAGCGCCGAATCGCTCGATCGCGAGGCCGTGAAGACAGCCGTGCACGATGCCGCCGCGTATCTCGCGCGCGGCGTCGATGCCGACGGGCGCTTTCGCTACCTCGTCGACGCCATCAAGGATCAGTCGCTCGGCGGCTACAGCTGGCCGCGCCACGGCGGCGCCACGTACTTCCTGGCGCAAGCAGCCGCGCTCTTCGACGACGCGACGTTCCGCTACGCGTGCCTGCGCAGCGCCGCGCGCCTGCGCGACGACATGCTGAAGGACTGCGGTGCCAACAAGTGCATCGCGGACGGCGACGACGCCAACGTCGGGTCGGCCGCGCTGGCGCTCATCGCGTTCAGCGAGATCGTGCGCACCGGCGCCGATGGGTCGTATCGGCGGCCCGCCGTCCAGCTCGCACGCTTCCTCCGCGCGCAGCAGCGTCCCGACGGCGAGCTCATGCACGAGTTCGATCTCTCGACCGGCAAGCCCGTCGACGTGCAGTACATGTACTTTACAGGCGAAGCGGCGCTGGCCCTCGCGCGCGTGCATCGCATCACAGGCGATCCCGACGACCTCAGCGCCGCCTCCCGCGCGCTCTCGCGTCTCTCGGGACGAGGCTGGAGCTTCTTCGGGAGCCGCTACTATTTCAATGAGGAGCACTGGACCTGCCAGGCCGTGGCGGACCTCTGGGAGCGCGCGCCCGACCCCGAGGCGCTCGCCTTCTGCCTCCGCTGGCACGAGTACCAGCAGCGCCTCCAGCACGAGGACGGCGACTCGCCTTTCGACGCCGAAGGCTCCTTCGGTTTCGGCCCGTTCGTCACGCCGCGCGTCACGCCGGCATCGAGCCGCGGCGAAGCTGCGGCAGCGGCGCTCGAAGTGATGAAGAAGGACGCATCCGCAGGTGGCGGCGGCGCGGACCAGCACGCTCGAACGGTTGCGCTTCTCGACGACGAGCTCCGTCGCGCGATCGCATTCGTGGCAAGAGCGCAGCTGCGCCCCGGACCGAGGCACTTGTTTGCGCATCCTGAAGACGTGCGCGGCGCGTTTCCCGGGAGCGCGATCGATCTCCAACTCCGGATCGACTACGTGCAACACGCCGGAAGCATGATGATCCGCTGGCTCGAGCTCACCGACACGCCGCGGCGCTGAGCCGGTCCGTCGCTTGCACTCGTTGCACTCGACGTGAGCAGGACCCCGCCAGTGACGCCCCCGACCGCGAAGACCGCACCTACATGGACGCCGCAAAGTGCGCAAGAAAAGTGGTCCGACCGTTCAGGCCGGGGTAACTTCATTAAAGCGTGGGGTGTTTCGTCACCTACGCCTTCTGGGAGGGTAATGCCGAAGCCGTACGGCGCACGTTACGAGGGAATTCAGCGCGATCCGCGCGGGATTTTGCCTCTTACCGTGAATCTCGACGTCTGCCGTATCGAGCTCGGCCCTTCGCGGCGGGACCCGCAGGGCACTCTCCAGAATCGAAATCGGTCGGGGGCTTTCAAAAACGCACTGCAGGGCGCCTCCGCGATGGGCAGCTTTGCGGTCACCCGGCGCGTCTCTCGACGCGTCAGCGAGCGCCGTCCTACGGCGTTCGATTTCGGCGTCCGCGTGGCAACACGTTGGGCGCATGCGAACCGTGCATGCATGCAGTCCGCATTCATTTTGAATGCAGTTTGCACGCATGCCTCTAACCATCAACGGGAACATCGCGCGAGCTCTCGCCCGATGACCCGACGATGCTCATTGCAGAAAGGACTGCCTGTGTCGCGCTCCTCCATCGAGGTTCACGTCCACAGCGCAGCCCATGGGGTACACGGATGACCACCATCATCGAGTCGCTCGAGACAGTTTCGCTCGAGGACGCACTGGCTTACCTGGATACGGCGGAAGGTGACGAGCTCGAAGCAGCGTTTGCGCTGGCCAAGGATCGCAATCTTCTCGACGGCTCCGAAACCGAGCCAGACGAGGCGGAGGTGCACCATGCACTGTTCCTCCTGCGTCGCGCACGTGGACTGACCGCGCCCAGTTTCGACCTGATGCGCGTTCAGCTTCGACAGCGCGTCGCAGCCTGAACTGAGACGTGAGAGGGCACCGAGCGTGAGCAATCACGCTCGGTGCTTTCTTACTGCCCCGTAGTATTGGCTCAGGCGCGCGCGGCGCGAAGGGTCCCCGCGGTGCGCCGAAACGCGTCGGCGAACGGCGAGCGCGGACGCCATACGAGTGCGAGCGTGCGGAACGGAATCGGCGCTGAGAATGGCCTGATCTCGAGCTGCCCACCACGATTCTCCACCGACAGCGCGAGGTCGGGGAGCAGCGTGACGGCGTTGCTCCCGGCCACCATCTGCACGAGGGTGGCGAGGCTCGTCGCGCGCAAGTCCATCTCGTGAGCGCCTGCCTTCGAGCACACCGCGAGCGCCTGCGAGCGGAGGCAGTGACCGTCCTCGAGGAGGAGCACGTCTTGGTCGTCGAGGTCGCTCTGGGCGATCTTCTTCCGCTTCGCCAGCGGATGGCCTTTGGGCATGGCCACGACGAAGGGATCGCGCAGGACCTCCGCATGCTCGAGCGCGCCGAGGTCGGCCTCGAGCGCGACGAGGCCCGCGTCGAGCGTGCCCGCCCAGAGATCGCGCACGGTGTCCTCGGTCTTCTCTTCGCGAAAGACGAGGCGGAGGTGCGGGTACTTCTTCGCGAGCACCTGCGTGACCTCGGGCAGGAAGTATGGAGCGATGGTGGGAATGACGCCGACGCGGAAGGTCCCTGCGAACGGATCACGTGCGCGCGTCGCAACCGCGAGCAGGTCCTCCGTCTCGACGAGGATCCGCCGAGCGCGAAGCACCACCTCCTCACCGGCTGCCGTCACCAGCACTCGTCGGCGGTCGCGCTCGAAGAGCTTCACGCCGAGCACCTCCTCGAGCTGCAGCACCTGCGTGCTCAGCGTGGGCTGCGAGACGCCACAACGTTCGGCGGCGCGGCGGAATCCAAGGGTATCGGCGATGGCCACGACGTACTGGAGCTGCCGCAGCGAGAGGTCGTGCACGGAGGGCTGAGGGCTCTGGTGGGCCGATGCGCTGATAGCCATGCACTATCAGTAGCATCGAATCTTCGTATTGGCCCAATCAGTAAGCGGGGAGCATCTTGGGGGACATGGACAGCGCTTCTACCGAGGTCTTCGACGTCGACGTGGCCGTGATGGGCGCGGGTACGGCGGGCCTCGCCGCGTATCGTGCTGCGGCCGCGGTCAGTCCGAAGGTCCTCATGATCGAGGGCGGCATCCACGGAACCACGTGCGCCCGTGTCGGGTGCATGCCGAGCAAGCTCCTCATTGCCGCCGGCGACGCCGCGTACCACGCGAAGCACGCGGCTCCGTTCGGCGTCCACGCCACGGTCACGATCGACGGGCGCGCCGTCCTCGACCGCGTCCGTCGCGAGCGCGACCGTTTCGTCGGCTTCGTCATCGACAGCATCGAGAGCATCCCCGCCGGTCACAAGCTCCGCGGGCGCGCGCGCTTCACCGAGCCGGGGGTGCTGCTCGTGGAGCGCGACGATGGCGCGGGCGGCGAGCCCCTCGCGCGCGTGAACGCTCGCGCCATCGTCATCGCGACGGGGTCTTCGCCCTACGTGCCCCCGATGTTCGAGGGCATTCGCGATCGCCTGGTCGTCAACGACGACGTCTTCGCCTGGGAGACGCTGCCTTCCTCCGTCGCGGTGTTCGGCGCCGGCGTCATCGGGCTCGAGCTCGGTCAGGCGCTCAGTCGCCTCGGCGTACGCGTGAGCGTATTCGGGCGGAGCAACACGGTCGGGCCGCTCACGGATCCCGTCGTGAAGCAGTCGGCGCTCGCGGCCTTCCGCGAAGAGATGCCCGTGTATCCCGACGCCACCGTGCGCCAGGTGCGCCGCGTCGAAGAAGGCGTCGAGATCACCTACGCAGATCCCGAGGGCGTCGCGAAGGTCGAGACGTTTGCGTTCGCGCTCGTCGCGGCGGGCCGTCGCGCGAACCTCGGCGGCATCGGCCTCGAGCACGCCGGACTGAAGCTCGACGCGCGCGGAGCGCCGGTCTGCGACCGCACAACGCTCCAGTGTGAAGGCACGTCGGTCTTCATCGCCGGCGACGCGAGCGACGACGTGCCGCTCCTCCACGAGGCGGCCGACGAGGGGAAGATCGCCGGCGAGAATGCCGCCCGCTATCCCGAGATCACCGCCGGCGTGCGGCGTTCGCTCCTCGCGATCACGTTCACCGAGCCGCAAATCGCCGTCGTCGGCGCTACGCTCGCATCGTTGTCGCGGAACGCGCCCCCCGAGCGCGAGGTGGTGACCGGCGAGATCGCGTTCGCCGATCAGGGCCGCAGCCGCGTCATGCTACAGAACCGAGGGATCGGGCACGTCTATGCCGATCGCGCGACGGGCCGCTTCCTCGGCGCAGAGCTCGTCGGACCGCGCGTCGAGCACCTCGGACATCTCCTCGCGTGGGCTCATCAACAGGGCCTCACCATCGACGACATGCTCGCGATGCCGTTCTACCACCCCGTCGTCGAAGAGGGCCTCCGCACGGCGCTCCGCGATGCGGCGTCCAAGATCACGAAACGTTGAAACGCCGAAGGCAAAGAGAGAGAGAAGAGGATCATGGCTCTGAAGAACATCGAAGGACAGCGCGTACCCGAGGTCACGTTCCGTACGCGCGACGGCAGCCAGTGGAAGGACGTCAAGACATCGGACGTCTTCGCGGGCAAGAAGGTGGTCGTGTTCGCGCTGCCCGGCGCGTTCACGCCGACATGCTCGAGCGCGCACGTGCCGCGTTACAACGAGCTGCTCCCCGCGTTCAAGGCGAAGGGCGTCGACTCGATCGCCTGCCTCTCCGTCAACGATGCGTTCGTGACGTCGGAGTGGGCTGCGAACCAGCAAGCGAACGACATCACGTTCCTTCCCGACGGCAACGGCGAGTTCAGCGAGAAGATGGGCATGCTCGTCGACAAGTCCTCGCTCGGCTTCGGCAAGCGCTCGTGGCGCTACTCGATGCTGGTCGACGACGGCGTCATCAAGAAGATGTTCATCGAGCCGGAGAAGGAGGGCGATCCGTTCGAGGTCTCCGACGCCGATACCATGCTGAAGTACCTCGACCCGAACGCGAAGGCGCCGCACGACGTGCTGCTCTTCACGAAGCCGGGCTGCGCCTTCTGTGCGAAGGCAAAGCAGCTGCTCACCGACAAGGGCTGGCCGTACGAGGAGCTGGCCTCGTCGCCGCGCAACCTCCGCGCCGTGAGCGGCAAGGCGACGACGCCGCAGGTGTTCGTCGACGGGAGCTACATCGGCGGTTCGGAGGAGCTCGAGAGCTACCTCGCGAAGCAGTGAGCGGGGGGCGGGGGCTCCTGAGCTCGAGGACGCCGGAGCGCCGTTACTTGGCGCCGGCGTCGCTCGCCCCTGCGTTGCTCGCCCCCGCGTCGCTCGTTTCGGGGCAGCCGTTCGACGAGGCTGCGGCGAGGCGCTTTCGTGTCTCGGACGCGTAACGAAGCTGCTTCATCGCATTCGCCGACGCGCAGATCTGCGGCTTGTCGTTGGCGGCGGTCGCCGCCGCCATCCAGAGATCGATCGCCTCTTCGGTCGGGCGGAGCTTCGCGTTCTTGTCCGCGAGGTCGAGCGCCTTCTTCGAGTCGTTGCCCGCCGCGAGGTAGAACCGTGCGGCGTGATCGCGGTACGCCTCCGGGTGCTTCACGAGCAGCTCCTCGTAGCGAGCGCGCGCGGCGTCATTCACCTTCTTCGCCTCGGCATCGTGCTTCGCGCGCTTGTGGGCATCGGCGAGCGCGGCGAGGACATCGGGATCGCTGCTCACCGCCTTCACGGCTTCGAGCCGGGTGATGGCGCGGTCCGGCGGATCCGTGATCGAGGCATGCACTGCGGCGTGCGCGTAGACGGGGATGGCCTCGAGCGCCTCGAGATAATACGTGCGCGCTTCTTTCTCTTTGCCGGCGGCCTCGAGCAGCGTGCCGCGCTGGAAGTCCATCCACGCAATCGGGAACGGAGACACGTCGACGAACGAGGTGCGGGCCTTCTCGAAGAGCCGCTCGGCCTCGTCGGTCTTCTGCATGTGCGACGCGAGCACCGCGGCGGTGACCATGGCGACCGCCTTGCTGTGATCATCGATCGGAAGCATCAGCTTCTGGGCTTCGTCGTACTTGCCCGTCGCTTCGAAGAGCGCGATGCGTGCGCCGGAGACGCGCTCCGCAGGCGCGCCCAGGCGCGCGGCTTCGTCGAGCTCCTTGGCCTCCGCGTCGAACAGGTGGAGCGCGCCGAGCGTGACGGCATGGATCGCATGCGCGAGGCCGCTCTTGGGTGACGCCTTCACGAGGTCCGCAGCGACGACCTCCGCCTTCTCGTAGTCCTCGACGCTGGCGAGCGTCTGACCGCGCGTGACGTAGAGGCTGGCGAGATAGGCGACCTGCTCGGGGTCGGTATAGGCCCGCTTCACGCGGTCCTTGATCTCGGCGTCGAGGTTGTGGCCGGCAATGCCCCAGCTCGTGGAGACCGGGCGTCGTGCGCCCTTCACGCCGCTGTCCTCCAAAATGAGGACCGGCGGCGCAGCTGCGGATTTACCGCTGCTCACGCCGCCGTCGTCATTCGACCCTTGCGGGTCCTTCTTGCACGCAGCGAGCGCTGCGAGAGCGAGCGCGGTGCACAGCGCGAGGACGAGGGTTCCTGTCGAGCGGCCGGAGCCGCGGGCCCAAGAGCTCGTACGAGGAGCTCGTCCTGCACTGCGCATCGTCACTTACTGGGTAAGGGGAGCCGCGAGATACGGGAAGTCGGTCGCCGCCGTCTTGACCGGATCCTTGTCGACGCCGTCGCTGATCGTACCCATGGCACCAGGGATGCCCGGGGCGCCCGTGGAGACGATCGAGTACGTGATGTCGATGACGTCGTATGCGAGCGTGCGACCTCCGCAGTCGGT
>JAXDMI010001001.1:0-4247 GCA_034666145.1 Myxococcales bacterium
GGAAGGCGAAGAGCGCGCTCGGTCGCGAGCGGCTGTCGAAGTCGCATCCCATGCTGGCGCGCGAGGCCGTGCTCTTCGAGGAGTACACGGGCCAGCTCGCGAAGAGCGTCGACAACGTCCTCCGCCGTCACGGCAAGAACATCGCCGAGATGCAGTACACGCAGAAGCGCGTGGCCGACGTGGCCATCGATCTCTATGCCATCGCGAGCGTCATCTCGCGGACGACGCGCGCCATCGAACGCCGCGGCGAGGAAGGCTCACGGCGCGAGATCGACCTGGCGAGCGTCTTCGTGACGAGCGCGAAGCGCCGCCTGGTGGAGAACGTCGCGGCGTTCGAGGAGAACGACGACGAGCTCCGCAAGTCCATCGCGCAACGCACGTGCACCGACGGCGGCTACCCGCTGGACGTGATCTGAGCTCCGCGACGTAGACCGCGGAGCACCCGTGTTCCGCGGTCACTCGCCGTTCCTCAGAACTTCAGGCCGGCCGTCGCGTAGAGCCCGAACGACGGGTCGCCGCCCTTCGTGAGGATCAGCATGCGCGTGTCGCCGCCGACGAAGAAGTCGGAGCGCGGGATGTTCCAGTATGCCGTCGCGCCCGGATAGATGAGGAGGGACGAGTCCGACGCGCTGACCGACTGGCCGGCGAACGTGGTGGACGACCCGATGAACGCGACGCCGACGCCCGCATACGGACGGATCGTGACCGGGCCGACGCGGAAGTCGTAGCCGGCTTCGCCCGCGGGATAGAGCACGTGCGTCGAGAGCTCGCCGGCGGAACCGAGGTACCCGCCGTAACCGTACGTCGAGCCGAAGTGATACATGAACGTGCCGCCGAGATAGACCTTCGACGGAAGCGTGTATCCTGCACGCGCTCCCACGGCGAACCCGAAATGGTTCGACCCGAAGCCCATCAACGGCGCAGCCGACATCTTGCCGGCGCCGTCGTCCTCCTCTTCGTGCTGTGCGGCAGCAGGTTTGTCAGCGGGCGCAGCGGCCGCGACCGACGAGGCGAACACGAGAGAGACCGATGCAACGAGACCGAGCAGCTTTGCAGGCTTCATGGGCAGTGAGACTCCGCCCTCTCACCGTCGATTCAGCCCGCAGCGTGCACCGGGTGGATGACACGCGCATGATCCACCTGCATTTGCGGCGCGAACGTGTCACCCGATCGGGTGAGGCACGGCGCGTTGCGAGCGCTCGGTTGCACTTCTTGGCGACGGGTTGGAACGCTTATTCACTTCACGCGGAACGACGCCACGCTTTCGCTCGCTTGACGGCCCCGCGCTTCTTCCGACAGGTTCGGGCGGAAGTCGCGGTACGTCAGCGTCACGAACTTGAGCGGCGCGGCGTAGACGCATACCGCGAAGAACGCGTCGTTCTTCTCTGCCACGCCGTTGAAGCGCGCCTGGATCACGTCGCTCGCCTCCGCGAAGCGCACGTCCGAGAAGCGGCAACCTTCGCCGCCTTCGCCACGCAGCTGCGCCATGTGCTCGCGTACGCGACGCGAGATGGCGTCGTGTCGTTCGTCGGCATCGAGCTCGACGGGGAGATGCGTCACCGACACGAAGATCTGGCGCTCTCCCGTCGTCTCGAGGATCTCCACCGTCTCCTCGGTCTCCTCGCTCTCGGCCCACGAGCCGATCAGCTTCAGGCGGAAGTCGGTCTTGTCGAAACGACATGCCTGGCGCGGCATCGTCGCTCCGCCGAGCTCCGCCGGCGAAGGCGCGAGCACCGCCAGCAGCTCCGGCGGCGGCGCGCCGAGCTCGCGGGCATATCGCGCAGGCGTGAGGCCGTTCTCGTCCTTCTGCGTCGGATCCGCGCCGGCCCTGATGAGGATGCGCGCCGTCTCGACGAGATGCCCGCGTGCCGCCTGCATCAACGCCGACGTTCCATGGCGATTCGCGCGCTTCGGATCGGCGCCCGCCTTCAAGAGAACGAGCACCCCATCCACGAGCGCGTGGCGCGCCGTCATCATGAGCGCATCGTTGCCCTCGACGTTGGCGAGGTTGGGATCGGCGCCCCGCGCGAGCAGCAGCTCGATACCGGCGATCTCTCGCGTCGTGCGCGCGAACGCCGTCGCCGCGAGCAGCGCGGTCATTCCGTCCGGCGCCTGCAGATCGACCGTCGCTCCCGCATCGATCAGCGCGGTCATGATCTCGGTGCGTCCCGTGAGCGCCGCGATCATCAGCGTCGTGACGCCGTCCTCGCGTCGCCAGTCCGGATCGGTGCCCTCCGCGACGAGACGCGAGATGTGGTCGGCATATCCGAGCTGCGCGTAGAGCAGCAGGTCTTCGGACATCGTCGTCTACGCGTGCGCCTGCGCTGCGACCTTCGACGCCGCGACGGCGCGCGCGATCGATGCTGCGCGAGGATCATCGAGCACGACGGGGACGGCGCCCGACGACGTCCAGATCACGAGGCCGCGCCCGCCTGACATCTCGAGCGCAGGCGAATGAGCGACGGGAACGAAGGTCGACTGATCGAGCCATCCCACCGCGACGCGCACCACCGACGGCTCGGGCAGCCCCACGAGCATCACCTGCTCGTCGTCGGGATCCACGACGAGGTCACGCGTCTCCGCGTTCGGACCGTCCCACGCCGGCGTCACCACGTGCGCGCGGACCACGAAGCGTCCGCTCGGCCTCGCGCCGAGGAGCGCGCCGATCGTCGACCACGAGATGCTCCAGCGCACGAACATGCGACCGGCCGCGCCTTCCGTGAGCTCGTCGCGCGCGACGGGGATCGCGAAGCACTCCTCTACTTCGGGCGCTTCGACGACCTCGGCTGCAGCGGCAGGCGCGGCAGGCGTGGCAGCGGCCGCCGGCACGGCAGCAGACGCACGCGGAGGAACGGCCGCGAACACGTCCGTCTTCGCATGCGCATCGACGTCATCCGCCGTGAAGGAGTACCCGCGAGCGCCTGCTCGCTGGGCCTCGCGCGTCTCGGCATAGGCGGGGTCGAGCCGCGTCGGCTCACGATCGCTCGCGGGCACGAGGCTGAACTCGTACTCGCCGTTGCTGTCGCTCGGTCCCTGGATGGGCGCGCGCGCCGCGACGATCGGCGTCTCTACCGTGAGCGCTGCGTCGTCGAAGTCATCGCCTTTGGCGCGGCCGGCAAAGTGCACCGTGACCGCGTCGTCGTCGCCGTCGCTCGGGTTGAGCTCCGGCTCGACGTCCGGCTCCGGCGGGAGCCGGGGCTTCGGAGCCACGTACGCTTCGTCCTCGAGGCGCGCGAGCAGCGCACGAGCCGCGGTATGATCGGGCTCGCGCTCGAGGACGCGACGAAGCGTCTCGACTGCGCGCTGCCGATGACCTTGCGCCGCGTAGATCTCCGCGAGCGTGACGGTGGGCATCGCCTGCGGCTCGGTGCGCGGCACGCCCGACGTCGGCACGGTCCCCAGCGCGAGGGTACGGATGCGATCTGCAGCATCGGGGAGGTGGAGGCCACGCTCGACGACACGCGCGACGAGATCGCGAGCGCGTCCGAAGAACCCACGGCTCTTCTTCAGCTGCGCGGCATCGGCGTGGGGATCGAGACGCAGCAGCTCGTCGATGAGCTCGGGCCGCGTGAGGATGCGCGCCCTTCGTATGCCCGCCGCTTGCGCGCGAACCACCAGGGTTTCGCGATCGAGATCCTCGAGCTCCCCGCGGTCCATCTGCCTAGCTTACAGCGCTTTTCGCGCGGCTTCGGCGTCCTTCGCGATCTGTGCCTTCAGCTCGTCGAGCCCCGCGAATTTCTGCTCTCCGCGAAGCCGCGCCACGAGATCGACCCGCAACGACTCACCATAGAGATCGGCGGCGAAGTCGAGGAGATGGGCCTCGATGCGGAGGGACAACCCGTCGACGGTGGGTCGGACGCCGATGTTCATCACGCCGCCGTTCGCCGGGGACGGAGTGCGCTCGGTCGGGCCTGCTTGCCGCGTGACCCGCACCGCATACACGCCGTGCGCGGGCAGCATCTCCGCGACGCCGCCGAGATTCGCCGTCGGAAAGCCGATGGTGCGCCCGCGCGCGTCGCCGTGCTCGACGACGCCTGAGAGCGCATGCGGTCGCCCGAGCACATGCGCTGCGCGATCGACGTCACCGGCCGCGATGGCATCGCGGGCGCGCGTGCTCGAGAACGGTCCTTCTTGGTCGCCGGCCACCTCGGCGGCGACCGCTTCGAAGCCGAGGCTCGCACCGAGCGCTACCAGCGTGTCGAAATCGCCGGCGCGCTTGTGGCCGAAGCGGAAGTTCCGCCCCACCA
>JAXDMI010001002.1:0-10205 GCA_034666145.1 Myxococcales bacterium
CGCCGCCGCCGATGTCACCGATGTCGTCGATGACGTTCGACGTGTCGAAGTCGTTCGACGGCGGCGAGTAATCGTCGCTCGACGACTCGTACGAGTAACCGCCGTGATGCGATCCGAGCGACGCGCCCACCGCGGCGCCGGCAAACGCGGCAGCGACGTTGCCCCACGTGCCGACGGCCTGCATCTGTTGCTGGTGCTGTTGCTGCTGCTGCATCGCTTGCTTGCGCTGCATCGCGCCCGCGAACGCTTCGTTGCAGCGCAGGCAGCTCGAGATGTTGTGCGGCGAGATCGATCCGCAGAACACGCAGCTCACGACGATCCACGCCTGGCACGCGGCGCACTTTTGTTTGCCCCACCGACAAGCCATGCGGCAGGCCGGGTTCGGACACGGAATCGCCTTCGCGAGCGCGTCGGCAGAGACGGCTTGCTTGCAGTACCGGCAGCTGACGAATTCGCCGTCGTCGGGAGCGCCGCATGCTGCGCAGTTCGCCGCCGTGGGCCCGCTCGTCTGGCTCATGCTTTCAGCGTACCGTAGGGCGCGATGTCGTCCAAGCCTGCTCCGGAGCTCGTCGCCGTTCGAGAAGAGCTCGCCAAGACCGATCAAGAGCTCGTCACCCTGCTCGCCAATCGCATGCGCCTCATTCGCGAAGTGGCCCGGGTGAAGGCCGAGAAGGATCTGCCGTCGTTCGATCGCGAGCGCGAGGGTGCGCACCTCGACGACCTCCTCGCACGCGCCAAGGAAGCGGGTGTCGCCGACGACATCGTCCGCGACGTGTTCGCGCGACTCTTCGCAGCGTCACGCCTCGAGCAGCGACGATTTCTCCAGGCGCGCTCCGAGCATTTCTCCGTCGGCATCATCGGCGGCACGCAAGGCATGGGCGCGTTCCTCGCGCGCGTGTTCACGGGCGGCGGCTTCACCGTCGAGATCATGGGCCTCGGCGAAGGCCCGACCGCGATCGAGATCGCATCGCGCAACGACCTCGTCGTCGTCGCCGTCCCCATCGACGTGACCGTCGCCGTCATCCAGGAGATCGCCCCTCACGTGAGGAAGGGCGCGTGCCTCATGGACATCACGTCGATCAAGCGCGCGCCGCTCGAGGCCATGCTCGCGGCAGCGCCGGAGGGCGTCGACGTCGTCGGCACGCACCCCATGTTCGGACCGCACGGCATCGACTTCGATCGCCAGAAGGTGGTGCTCTGCAAGGGACGCGGCGACGCGGCGTTCGCGCGCGTGAAGAAGCTCTACGAGAGCTTCGGCGCCGAGACCATCGACGCCAGCGCCGAGGAGCACGACTCCCAGATGGCGCTCATCCAGGTGCTCGTGCACGAGAAGACGATGGTGCTCGGCTCGGTGCTCGAGCGCCTCAAGGCCGATCTCGGGCGCAGCCTCCAGTTCGCGAGCCCGATTTACCGGACCGAGCTCGCGATGATCGGCCGCATGTTCTCGCAGCGTGCCGAGCTGTACGCCGACATCCTCACGGTGAATCCCGAGGCGCCGCGCCTCTCGCACGTGTTCGAGCAGGAGGCGGCGTACTTCGCGCGCTCGGTCGCGATGAGCGATCGCGAGTCGGTCGTGAAGCGCTTCCGCCAGGTCGCGGAGTACATGAAGGACTTCGCGACCTGGGCGAAGAAGCAGTCGGACGCGATCCTCGACGACCTCGTTCGTCACGGCTGACGGCACGGCTCGCCTCACGAGCTGGGCCTGATGCTATTCTTCGAGTGATGAGGAGGGGGGCCTGCCTGCAGACGAGGGCGCGGAAAACAGCATGGATCGCCGCCGCCGCGCTCCTCGCGGTCGCCTCGCTCACGGCAGCCTCCGCGTGCTCTCTCCTCACTTCACTCGACGGCCTGTCGAGCGGCGAGCCGACGGACGCCGCCACCGACACGACTCCGACTCCGCCCGTCGATGCCGGTGGCGACGCCCCGAGCGGCATGAACGACAGCGGCGGCGACGTCGATGCGGCCGATGCCGCGCCCTCGCGGTCGGCGCTCTATGCGAGCGCGGTCCTCGCCGACAACCCGCTCGGCTACTGGCGTCTCGAGGAGACCGCCGGCATGACGGCGAAGGACGAGACGGGACGCAACGACGGCGCCTACGTCAACACGCCGCTCCTCGCGCAGCCCGGCGTCGCCGGGAGCGCCGCCGCGAAGCTGCCCGCGACGCTCAAGTCCCGCATCGCCGTCGCGACGGGCAACTTCGGCTTCACCGGGAACGCCCAGTACACCGTCGAGCTGTGGGTCAAGCCCGGGACGTTCCGCGACTACCAGTGGCTCTCGGGCACCGAGCTCGAGGTGCCCAACCGGCGCGGTTGGTCACTGCTCGCCGACGCCAACGGCGCGATCCGCTACGAGACATGGACCTCCGACGGCGACGGCGGCAGCCTGCAGACGCGCGGGCTCTTCGTCTCGGGCGCGTCGCTCGTCCAAGACACCTTCGCGCACATCGTGCTGGCGTACACGGGGAGCGTCGCGCTCGGCTACGTCGACGGCGTGAACACGACGATGTTCAATACCGTCGGCATGACGCCGCCGGGCGGACCGCTCCTCTGGGGTTGCCGCGGCGACCTCCAGCAGTGCCTCGACGACTGGGTCATCGACGAGCTCGCCATCTATGACTTCCCGCTGAGCCAGGCGCGCGTGAAGGCGCACTACGACCTCGGGAAGTAGCCAGTCGCTACGACTTCAGCACGCCGAGTCGCTTGCCGACCGTGGCGAAGGCGGCGACCGCGCGATCGACCTGCGCGTCGGTGTGCTGCGCGGAGAGCTGCACGCGGATGCGCGCCTCGCCCTTCGGCACGACCGGGAACGAGAAGCCGATGACGTAGATGCCCTCGTCGAGGAGGCCCTTCGCCAGCTCGCCCGCGAGGCGCGCATCGCCGAGCATCACGGGAACGATCGGCGTGCTGCCTTCCTTGACGGTGAATCCGGCCTTCACCACGCCGTCGCGGAAGCGCTTGGCGTTGCTCATCAGCCGATCGCGCAGCTCGGTGGTGCTCGAGAGCAGATCGAGAATCGCGATCGACGCGCCCGCGATCGCCGGCGGGATCGAGTTCGAGAAGAGATACGGCCGCGAGCGCTGGCGAAGGAGATCGACGATCGCCTTCTTGCCGGTGGTGAAGCCGCCGGCGGCGCCGCCGAGGGCCTTGCCGAGCGTCGAGGTCATCACGTCGACACGGCTCTGCACGCCGAAGTGCTCGGGGGTTCCGCGGCCCGTCTTGCCGATGAAGCCGCTCGCGTGCGAGTCGTCGACCATCACCATCGCGTCGTACTTCTCGGCGAGGTCGCAGATCTGGTCGAGCTTCGCGAGGTAGCCGTCCATGGAGAAGACGCCGTCTGTGGCGATCATGCGGAGGCGCTTGCCCGAGGTCTCCTTCAGCGCCGTCTCGAGCGCGGCCATGTCGCCGTTGGGGTAGCGCTTGCGCTCGGCCTTGCAGAGGCGAACGCCGTCGATGATCGACGCGTGGTTGAGCGCGTCGGAGATGATCGCGTCTTCTTCGCCGAGCAGCGTCTCGAAGAGGCCGCCGTTCGCGTCGAAGCACGACGAGTAGAGAATGGTGTCCTCGGTGCCGAAGAACGTGGAGAGCCTCTTCTCGAGGTCCTTGTGGAGATCCTGCGTTCCGCAGATGAAGCGGACAGAGCTCATCCCGAAGCCGTGCGTATCGATGGCCTCGTGGGCCGCCTTGATCACCGCCGGGTGGGACGAGAGGCCGAGGTAGTTGTTCGCGCAGAAGTTGAGGACGCGGCGCTCGCTCTCGCCCTTCCCTACCGCAATCTCCGCGGATTGCGGCGTCGTGATGATGCGCTCCTCCTTGTAGAGGCCCGCCTCGCGGATCTCGCGCACCGTGGTTTCAAACACATCCTTGGCCTTACCGAACATGCCCCCTCTTAGCGCTGTTGGGGCGCGAGGAAAACGGGGACGCATGGGGAGCCATGGATCATGCGTTCACCCTGTCGTGGAGACATGCCACAGGCACTTATCGAAGTAGGTCGTGAAGCAGCTCGATGAGCGCGATCGCCGTTGCAGCTTGAAAATGGGCACTTGGTCGATTGCATCTCGATAGGGCCGATGTGGGCTCGGTGCTTGCAGATTGCATGGTTGTGGATTACACGCATCGCACGCGCCCCTGAGCAGCGTCCTTTCACCTCGGAGAACCGCCATGATCTCGACCTCGCTCGACACCAAGTCCATCGCCGCCCACGTCGTCGTCACGCTCGCTGACGCTCATTCCGACGGTCGCGTCCTTCGTCTCGACGAGCTCGCCGCCGAGATCGGCGTCCGCAAAGCCGATGTGCGTCACGTCGTCACGCGGCTCCATGCCGAGGGCCACGTCGACGCGCTCCGCCTCCGCCTCACGATGTCCGGGCTCGCGCTCGCGACGTCGCTCGACGCCGCCGAGCTCCCCGATCTTCGCCGCCGCGAAGAGCGCCTCGTCCGCGTCGCCTGAGGTCGCAGGTCGCGAGCACGACCAGCGAGCCGGCCCGAGGCCGCAGCTGCGCTGAGACGCTGCGACGGCACCGCGTTTGCTTGGAGATTGCCGGAGGCGTGAGATGCGCCGAGCGGGATCGATCGCGCCGGTAGCGCTGTTGCTCTGCGGATGCACCGTGACCACGGCGCCCGTCCCGAGGCCTGTCGTCCTCGCGACCGAATCGACCGGGACGCTCGTCGTGTCGTGGACGATCGACGACCATGCCGATGCCGACGCCTGCGTTCGCGCGGCCGCCACCTCCGTTCACATCGCGTTGACGACCACCGCAGGCGCGGATGCCGGGACCTACACGCCGGACTGCGCGACGTTCTCGATGGCGATCCAGCTCGCGCCGGAGACGTATGCGGGGTCGGCGCTGCTGGTCGACGCGCTGGGCCGGCCGCGCACTTCGGTGGTGATGCTGCAGTCGTTCACGATCCTCGGAGGCGACGTGATCACGACGCCGATCGACTTCGCAGCGCAGACGTTCACGCCGAACTGAGCCGTGGCACGGGGACTGCACCGCCTCGTCGCGCCCGGGCGCTTTCTTTTCACGATGGGCCACGATTGGCCACGATTTGCCGCAAAGGCGGCCGCGTTCTGCTCGGGCCTGTGACGACGCGGTCATGCCGGTGTGGCTCTTCCTTCACACGGAGTATGCGATGACCTTCCTTAGGAACGTCGTGAGGATCGGCGCGCCCGCTGCCGCCCTCGCGACCCTGGCGCTCGCGCAGCCACGCAACGCAGAGGCGTGCGGCGGTTGCTTCCACCCCGAGAACGACGTCGGCGGCAGCGTCGTCACCGATCACCGCATGGTGTTCGAGATCACGAGCAAGGAGACGATCCTCTGGGATCAAGTCCGCTACGCCGGCAATCCCTCCGAGTTCGCCTGGGTGCTGCCCGTCCGCGCAGGTGCGAGGATCGAGCTGTCGCGCGGCGAGTGGATCGCGGCGCTCGATGCCGCGACGCGGACCACGGTCGACGGACCGCGGCCCATATGTCCGCCTCGGACGACCACCAGCAACACGTCTTCGTCGTCGTCTTCGTCGTCGTCATCGTCGTCGTCTTCGAGCGGCAGCAGCAGTCGCAGCAGCAGCAGCAGCAGCGGAGGCGGTGGATGCGCCGGCGGCGGCGGCGGCTATGCGCCGTCCAGCGAGAGCGCGCCGAGCGTCGGCGGCAGCACCACCACCGACGATTCGTCGTCGACCACGAATCCCACCTTCACGGGCGACGACAACGTCGACGTCGTCGCGCAGTCGGCGATCGGGCCGTACCAGGCGGTGACCATCCGTGCGTCCGGCACCACGGGCATCACGCAGTGGCTGACGACGAACGGCTTCGCGGTGCCGCCCTCGATCATGCCGGTGATCGACGGCTACATCGCGCAAAAGCTCGACTTCATCGCACTGCGACTAGCGCCCAATCAAGGTATCCAGGCGATGCGACCGGTCCGCGTCGTGACGCCCGGCGCCGACACGACGTTGCCGTTGCGCATGGTCGCCGCCGGCGTGGGAGCGACCGTGGGGCTGACGCTCTGGGTCATCGGCGAGGGCCGCTACGAAGCGCAGAACTTCCCCAACGCACCGGTCGACTGGAGCTCGCTGGCGTGGGATGTCACGCAGCGCCGCTCGAATCGCAGCGTGCTCGAGGCGGCGGCGCTCGCGTCGAACCGCGGTCGCAGCTGGATCACGGAGGCCGCGATACGAACGAGCCTCACCACGACGGGCTCGAGCGTCGCGCTGCCCAACGTCCACGACGCGTATCTCTCGCAATGCCGGTTCGGCCCCGCGCGCCGCGTGCCGTGCGACGAGACCGCGCTGCCGCCGCCGGACGGCAAGCCGGGTGACGTCGTCGGGACGGATCCCGATGCGGGCACCGTCGTCGTTGACCAAGACGCAGCTGCGGTCGGCGCCGACACGGACGCCGGCGACGACGGCGGCGCGGACTCGGGCGCCGGCGATGGTGGCACCGGTGACGGCGGTACCGTCGACGGAGGTGTCGCATGTACGAAGTTGGTGTCGGGCTGCGACGGCTTCGACGATCTCGACGTCGGCTCGGCGGGCCTGCATGCCGGTGACGTCTGGGTGACGCGCCTGCGCGCCGACCTCCCCGTGAGCGCGCTCGCCACCGACCTCGAGCTCGCGGCATCGGCGGAGCAGGTCGAGCTATCGCCCACGCACAAGACGTCGAAGTTCACCGATCCGCTCTTCGACCCGTGCACGGGCACCCGCTCGAAAGGGACCACGAGCAGCTCCGGCAGCACCGGCGTCTCCGTCGGCAACGGCGGCGACGGCTGCACGTGCCGAACGGCTCCGCTCAAGGATGGGCTCGGTACGTGGCTGCTCATCGGCGTGACGATGGTGGCGTTGCCACTGCTCACGCGGCGCCGCCGGAAGTGATCGCGGCCGCGCCTGCGTGACCTGCTTGCCCGCGAACGGCCGCCCGCTTAGCGTGGCGGCCGATGAGCAAGCCTGTCGTCCTCGTGACGGGAGCGAACGGTGAGATCGGCCGCACGCTTCTCCAGCGGATGCATACGGACGGTCGCTACCGTGTCGTGACCGTCGATCTGACGCCGCTCCCCGAGAAGTACCGAGGCTTCTGCCTCGAGACGTACGCGGGCAACATCATGGACCGCTATCTGCTCGATCAGATCGCGGCGCACCACGAGATCGAGGTGGTCTTCCACCTCGCAGCGCTGCTGTCGACGCGCGGCGAGCGCGATCCCGACCTCGCACACCAGGTCAACGTGGAGGGAACGCTCCACCTCCTTCGCATGGCGCAGAACCAGTCGGCGCGGCTCGGTCGCGCCGTGCGGTTCATCTTCCCGAGCTCGATCGCCGTGTACGGAATGCCGTCGGTGGACGAGAAGAAGAAGGCCGGCCGCGTGCGCGAGGAGGACTGGAACGTCCCGATCACGATGTACGGCTGCAACAAGCTCTACTGCGAGCATCTCGGCCGCTACTTCACCGAGAACTTCCGACAGCTCGGCGCAATGGCGACCGTGTCGCGCCTCGATTTCCGTTCCCTGCGCTTCCCCGGGCTCATCTCCGCGGAGACCGCACCGACGGGAGGAACGAGCGACTTCGGTCCCGAGATGCTGCACGCCGCAGCGCAAAAACAGGCTTACAAGAGCTTCGTGGGGCCCGAGGCGACCATCCCGTTCATGGCCATGCCCGACGCGGTGACGGCGCTCGTGCATCTCCTCGAGGCCGATCGCTCGAAGCTCACGAAGACGGTCTACAACGTCTCGGCGTTCTCCGAGAGTGCGGGTCAGATCGCCGATCGCGTGCGCGCGGCGTTCCCCGGCGCGCAGATCTCGTTCGAGCCCGACGCGGTGCGTTCGAAGATCGTAGACTCGTGGCCCGAGGACATGGACGACTCGCTCGCGCGCAAGGACTGGGGCTGGAAGCCCGCCTACGACGTGGAGCGCGCGTTCGCGGAGTACCTGGTCCCCACCATCCGGAAGCGGTACAGCCAGCCGTCGACGCGGTGAACGTGTCGACGACGCGCGTGATGATGATGAACTCGCTCTCGCTCTTCGCGGTCGCCTCGCTCGTGCTGACCACCGCGTGTGACACTCCGCCGGTCTCGCCGGCGACGGTCGGTGTGCCGGCGATCGCGCCCGCGCATCCGTCTCCGGATCCGCCGCCGGCGCGTCCGGTGATCATCGAAGACGCCGGGGTCGCGGTGGTCGACAGCGGCGCCGGCGGCTTCGTCGACGCGGGGATGACCGACGTCGACGGCGGCGCGGGGGCCGCGACAGTCGCTGACGCGGGGACCGCCAGCAGCGCGAGCACGACGACCGTCGCGGGCTCCGACGCCGTGATGGCCGACCTGCGCCCGAAATTCCGTGCATGTTACATACGTAACAACAATGCTCGTCCGCAGGGCCGCCTCGTGTTCAGCACGAAGGTCGCGGCGGATGGCAGCGTGACGTCGGTGACGTCGGCGCAAGTGCAGAACATCGGCGGACGTATCGTGACCTGCATGACCGACGTCATGAAGGCGGCGCATTTCACCGCCGCCGGTCACGCGGCGACGCTCGAGCTGCCCGTCTCGTTCCAGTCGCCGTAGGGAGCCGCGGATCTTCGGCCGAGGACAGCCCTACGGTCCGGAGAACGTCACGTAGAGCACCGGTATCGCGATGCCGAGCGAGACGAGGATGGCGCCGCGGCCGATCAGGCCTTTTTTCCCTGCGATCATGAACATGCCGCTCAGCGCCAGCGTGAGCAGCGCGGCGGCGTATCCGTCGGCGAAGTACTTCCAGGCTTTCTTGCCTCGATTGAGGTGCAGCCAGTTGGCGACGTGGAGGATGAAGCGTGGCTTCTTTCCCTCCTCCACGACGTGTCCCGTTGCGGTGTTCACGTGCAGTGAGCTCTTGTCGAAGATGACCTCGAGCTCGTCGGGCACCGGACGATAGAGCTCCTTCGGCGTCTCGCCGATCGCGAGGCGCTTGCGGAGCTCGTCGGCCACCGCCTGGTCCTCGCCCTTCAGCGGGCCCATCTCGTGGGTCACCGAGTACGTCTTGAAGCTCGCGTCGCCGTCGCTCCAGTCGGTCAGGTGATTCACGGCGAGACCGGAGAGCGCATAGACGAACGTGAGCCCCACCGCGACGTAGCCGATGTCGCGATGCATCGCGCGGAGCCAGGGTCGCCAGTGCTGCGGCTTCTTCTTCTTGGCCTTTGGAGACGGAGACCGGGGCGGCAACGGCGTCGGCAACGGCGACGGCGTGTCAGCCATACCGCTCCTCTTTCCACGGGTCGGCGTGGTTGTGATAGCCGCGCGTCTCCCAGTACCCGGGCTTGTCGCTCGCGACGAAGCGCACGCCCGTGATCCACTTGGAGCTCTTCCAGAAATAGAGGTCGGGCACGATCACGCGCGCCGGCGCGCCGTGCGAGCGCGCGAGCGGCTGCCCTTCGTACTTGTGCGCGATGAGGACGTTCGACGCGAGCGCCTCGGCGAGGCGCACGTTCGAGGTGTAACCACCGAAGGCCTCGAAGATGACGTGACGTGCGGACGGCTTCACTTTCGCGCGCGCCGCCAGATCGGCGAGCTTCACACCGGTCCACTTCGAGTCGAGCACGGTCCACTTCGTCACGCAGTGGACGTCGCAGGTCTGCTCGACCTGGTTCATCTTGAGCAGCTCCGCCATGTCGATGGTGAACGGCTGCTCGACCTCGCCCGACACCTGGAGACGCCAGCCGCCCGGGCTCGGATCGCCCTCGACGCCGCCCATGGGACGGATGCGGTTCAGGAGGTACTGGCCGGGCGGGAGCTTGGGTCGACCGTCGGGACGATTGGTCGCGCGCGCCTTCTTCTCTTCTTCTTCGCCGGCGAGGCAGTAGCCCGCACCGCCGAGCGCGATCACCACCGTTCCGACGGTGGCGGAGCGCACGAACGCACGACGGCTCATCGATGGTGCAAACGCGCGCTCGAGCGAATGGGCGGGATCGCCGAGCGGGGGCACGCTGGAGTGGTCTTTGCGGCTCAACTTCGTTCCTCGAAGAAGAGTACGCGCGGCGAAGGCCGGCGGTTACGCACAACACGAAAGTCGTGTAAACCAAGGGGATCATGGCGTCTTCCCCCGATGCGGGCGCGGCTGCAGCGCTGGCAGCTCGCGTCAGGGACGCGGGGTATACGCCGGGGATCCGCGACCTCGGTCCGCTTCTCGGCCTCTTCCGCGAGGACGACGAGGACCTGGCCCGGGCGACGGAGCGTGCCGTCCTCCGGATCGAGAAG
>JAXDMI010001003.1:0-7696 GCA_034666145.1 Myxococcales bacterium
ACGGCTTCATCTGGCGCCGTCGCACCAATCCGTCCGTCGCCGGCCTCGTTCGCGTTCCCTCGACCGAGCCCGCTTACGTGACGCTCTCCACGTCGAGCCCGTGACCGCGTAGGCGCGCATCGAGGCGCGTGCGCAGGCGCTCGAGCTCGGGTCCTTCGCTGCCGCCGATCTCGACACGCACGCGCCCCCCGTCGGCATGCACGGTCACGGTCGTGCCGGCATACGCGCCCGCACCGAGCTCGAGGCGAACCGTGCCCTTGTTTCGATCACCCGCCCACGCGATGCGCCTCACGAGCGCGGGGATCAGCTCTTCGAGTGAGCGCGCACGCAGCGGCTCGTTCGCGCTCGCTGCGTTCGCAGCATCGACGGCACCGGTCGCGAGCCCCGGCGGTGCGAGCTGCGCAGCGTGACGTGCCGAGGGATCGAGCCAGTCGACCTCCGCGCGCTCGCTCGTCGCCGAGCCGTGCTTCGTCTCGCCGTCGACATCACCGTCGAGCTCGCCTTCGCCTTCGCCGTCGCGCGCGTCGGTGTCACCGTCGCGCCGCTTCTTGCCAACGAGGCTCTCGGTCCAGCCACCCTCCGGCTTGCCCGCTCCTCCTGCCGCGCCACGGAGCGCGCCCGGCTTCGCGGCGCCCGCGCGAGCCGCGCCGGGCCGACCGCGCATCGCCGATCCGAGCTTGCCGCGAGCGGCGGCGAGCAGGCTCGCGAACGGGACCGCGGGCGCGGCCGCGCCGCTTCGATTCGCCGCTGACGTTCCCCCGGCGCCCGACCTCGGCGCCGATGAAGTAGACGAAGTAGAGGAGGAGGTCGGCGGATTTGCGGCATTGGACCGCGGAGACGTCGGAACATCCATCGGGACCCTCGTCGGCCGTCGTGCCCCGAAGTTGCCAAGAATCTTCGACAAGTCGTCGCATGAGCCGCGCGATGCGCCATTCGATCGCGGCTCGACGGCTTGAACCGGCGGGCGGCGCACGCTACCGTCCATGTCGGCAGTCGGGGGGCCGCCGTTGTCGGCTGTCCCATGACCGCCGGGCCGTCGCTTCTTCCGAAGTACGCGCCCCCCGTGGCCCCGGAGCATCTGGCGAATTGAGCATACCCCTAGGACCGATCGTCGTGGCCGTCAGCGCGGCCGCCGTCGGCTCTCTCTTCGCTGCCGCTGACGCCGCGTTGACCTCGCTCCCCGAGGCACGCCTTCAGCTCCTGGTCGACGGTGGGTCGGAGCCGGGCTTCGCTCGTTACTCGCGCGATCGGCTCGGCATGATCTCGCGCTGGCTCGTCGCACGCGTCATCGCGCTCAGCATCGCGTCCGTCCTCCTCGCGCGCGGCATGGAGCAGGAGCTCGGCCTCCTCACCTCGTCGATCGTCGCGGTCGTCTCCGCCGTGATCGTCTACGCCACGTGCGCGGAGATCCTCGGCACCATCGCGCGCCGCCGTCCCGAAGAGGTCGGTCGCGTCGCGCTCCGCTTCCTGCGGCCCCTCGAGCTCGTGGTCGTGCCGGTCGCGGCGCCGCTCGCCGTGCTCGGTCGTTGGATCGGACGCATCGTTCCGGAGAGCCTCACTGCCGCCGACGCACGCCTCACGCACACCGAGGTGGAGTGGCTCGTCGATCAGGGCGAGAAGGCGGGCGCCATCGACAAAGAGCCGGCGACGATGATCCGCAACGTGCTCGACTTCAAGAACCTCACGGCGAAGGAGGTCATGATCCCGCGCCGCCGCGTGTCGAGCCTCGAGGCCGCGATGCTTCTCTCCGACGTGCTCGAGCACGTTCGCAAGGACGGCCACTCGCGCTACCCCGTGTTTCGCGAGTCGCTCGACAACGTGGTGGGCCTTCTCTACGTGAAGGATCTGTTCGACGTGGTCGGCGCTGGCAAGCTCGCCGAGACCAAGCTCGAAGACCTCATTCGCAAGCCCGTGCTCTTCCTCGCCGAGACGCAGTCGGCGCTCAGCGTGCTCCGTGAGATGCGCAGCAAGCGCCTCCACCTCGCGATCGTGAGCGACGAGTTCGGCGGCACCGGCGGCATCGTCACGCTCGAGGACATCATCGAGGAGATCGTCGGCGAGATCCGCGACGAGTACGACACCGAGGAGGTCGCGCAGATCCAGAAGCTCGCCGAAGGGCGCTTCGTGGCCGACGCCGCGATCCCCCTCGGCGATCTCGAGATCCATCTCGGTCGCAAGCTCCCCGAGGACGGCGCGTTCGAGTCGCTCGGCGGCCTCATCATCCATCGCGCGGGCCGCGTGCCCGAGGTCGGCGCCACCGTCTCGCTCGACGGCTACGACCTCATCGTTCGCGAGGCCGACGAGACCCGCGTGGTGAAGGTCGAGATCGTCCGCGCGGAGCCCGGTCTCGCGCCTCCCGCAGAGGCGACCGGCTCGTGAGCGAGACGGGCCTGGCCGGCGCAACGCCGCCTCGCGTGAGCACGCTGCGGCTCGTCGGTCCTGCTGCCGAAGACGCGCGCAGCCGTATCACGTTACCGCTCGGAGCCAAGCTCGACGCGGACGCGGCTGCGTATGCCGTCGCGCTGGGGCCGGCCGACGTCATCGACGTCGCGACCGTCGCGCGCGCCTTGCCCGATCCCGACGCGCTACCCGCGGGCACCCTGCTGCTCGTGCTGCCGAACGTCGTCGGCGCACCGTCGCTGGCCGGGCGCTTCCTTGCCGCGATGGGTCGTGGCCCGACCGCGTCGCGGGCGCTCCGCGCGACGGCGCTCGTCGCGCGCGGTTACGTGCGCGTCGCCGCCGGCGTCGATCGCGAGAGCAACGGCAACAAAGCCGATCTCGTCTGGGGTTACGTGATCAGCGAACGCGCCGACTGAGCGCGTTCGCCGTCGCGGTCACTGAACCTTGTTGAGGTTCGTGACGAGCTTGTCGGCGCGGTCGAGCAGACCGGGCTTGTTCTCCGTCACGACGTCGCCGCCGGGCAACGCCTGCTCGCCACGGATGTCCGTGACGACGTGATTGAGCTGGCTGCCGAGCTGGGCGATGGAGCCCGACGTCGCGCTCGGGCACGCCGCCTCGATCGACTTCGGTAGGACGTAGAGCGCCGACGGCTTGTCGAGATTGCCGGTCGCGTACTTCGGCGCCGAGATGTTTCCGCGCGTCGTCGGATCGGTGGCCGTGAACTCGGCGGGAAGCGAGATCGCGCCGGCGTTCGCCGCCTCGATCGGCTTGGTCAACGGGGCGAGCATCGCGAACGGATTCCGCGACGGGTCCTGCTTTCCGAGGAAGACGACGTAACCGATGGTCGTCTTCTGGCCGGCCGTGAGCTGCTCGGTGATCGGCTTCTGCAGGCGCTGGAGGAGGCCGATGATCGCCGTCTTGCGATCGTTCAGCGTCTGCACCTGCGTGATGTACTCGATGAGCGTGGACGTCGTGTCCTGCGAGAAGCCGCTGAAGCGAACGCCCGCGAGCTTGTTGCCGTCGAAGTCGACGTTGATCCCGCCGAGGTCCTTGGCGAGCGTGTCGGGGAACTTGTGGTCCTTGAGGAGGGTGTTCGTTCCCGCCTCGACCTTGTCTGCGATGATCTTGAGCTGATCGCGCGACTTCGCGACATCGGCGGCGAGCGACTTCGCGTCGACGACGGACTTCTGACGGCCCTTGCTCGTCTCGATCGCGCCGCCGAGGATGTAGCCGATCGCGCCGAGCACGACGGCGACCACGAGACCGCCGATGAGACCCTGCTTGCGGGCGCCCTTGCGGGCCTCCTGCACGGCCATCTCGTCGACCTCGATGCGCTGCGGCTGCGGCGGTGGAGGCGGCGCGGGCTGCCGGTACGGCGTGGCCGCGGCAGCGAGCGGATTCGATGGATCGATCGCACCGTGCGACACCTTCCCGAACGCAGGCGGCGGTCCGACCGGAATGCCCGGAGGCATCGGCATTCCACCACCTCCGCCACCCGGGCTGGACGACGGGACGCTTGCCATACCCGCACCACCGCTTCCTGCGGCGGACGGAACGGCCGGCACCGGAATCCCGGCGGTCGGGGGTGGAGGCGTAGCTCCGCCCGCGCCCTTGCCCAGACGCGCCTTTAGATCGATCTTCGGCTTCTTCTCTTCGGCCATCGAGCCCCTCGAACGCCCCGCGCGTTACACGACTTCTTGCTAGACGAAACGCGCGTCACGTTAGTGTTTTGCGTGAGTGAGCGCAACAAGCTGGTCTCGAACATGGAACCAGCGGCGCCAGCTCTTCTTGGCTTCCCCCCGCTGGCCCCTTCGCGCGGTGTTTGGCCGTCGTACGCACATCCGCGCACAATGGCGTCATCATGAACAGTGATCGACGTGGCGATGGTCGGGCTCGGTTCGCGGGCACCTTCGCGAACAAGTACATCGACGGGATCCCGCACGTCGTCGAGCTCCTCGACGTGTCGGCGAGCGGCCTGCAAGTGCGCCGGATCCTCGAGCCCGAGAGCTCGTCGATGACGTATCCGCTGGAGCTCTCGCTCGGTGGAGTCACGCTCTGGGCATGGACGCGTCGCGTGTGGAGACGAGGAAATCGCGAGGCACTCCGCATCGTGTCGGCGGACACCGTCGACCGCGCGCGGTTCCGGAAGTTCCTTCGCGGAGCGATGGCGGTGTGAAGCGACTCGCTCTGGCGGTCGCGCTCGTGCTCCTCGCGGCGTGCTCGAAATCGGCGCCGCCGGTCCCGGACGAAGCGACGCTCCGCGCCGAAGACAAGCGCGAGCTCGAGGGTGTCGTCGCCATCGACGTGCGCGCGTCGCACGCGATGCGCGACGCCGACGACGCCACGCGCGTCGGAGATGCCGGTGCCGCAAGCCTCGCCGTGACGAGCCGTGCCGCTCCCGCGGTCGACGAAGCGCTGCGCGCCGCCGAGAGCGCAACGATGAAGTCGGCGTGGGGCAAGGCCAAGCGCGACGAGCTCGCCGCCATCCTGCGCGATCGCAAGGCCGAGATGCCGAAGTACGACGAGGCCGTGCAGAGCAACGACCCCGAGAAGATGCTCACGGCAATCCAGGCGCAGGCCGCCATCGAGCGACGTGCGCTCGCCACCGTCGCCGCCGTTCAAGAAGGTCGCTGACGCGCTAAGCTTCGAGCTCACCGTGCGCGTCCTCGTCATCGACAACTACGACTCGTTCACCTGGAACCTGGTCCAGTACCTGGGCGAGCTGGGGGCCGAGAGCGTCGTCGTGAAGAACGACGCCATCGACGCCGCCGGCATCGCCGCGCTCGCGCCCGACGGCGTGCTCGTCTCGCCGGGTCCGTGCACGCCGAACGACGCCGGTATCTCGCTCGAAGCAGTGGCCACGTCGAAGGCGCCCGTCTTGGGCGTGTGCCTCGGTCATCAGTCGATCGGTCAGGCCTTCGGCGGCAAGGTGGTCCGCGCCGACCGGCTCATGCACGGACGCGTCTCGCCGATCCTGCACGACGGGCGCGGGGTGTTCGCCGGGCTCCCCTCGCCCTTCGAGGCGACGCGCTACCACTCGCTCATCGTCGAGCGATCGTCGCTGCCCGACTGCCTCGAGATCACGGCGTGGACGGCCGAGGGCGAGATCATGGGCATCCGTCACAAGGAGCGCGACGTCGAGGGCGTGCAGTTCCATCCCGAGAGCATCCTCACCACCCACGGCAAGGAGCTGATCGGCAACTGGGTGCGCACCCTCGGCGGGTCTCGTGGCTGACGCGCATCCGTCCTTCGCCGAGGTCTTCGCGTGGATCGAGGCGCGCTCGCTGACGCCGCCGCAGGTCGGTGCCGCGTTCGGCGCCGTGCTGTCGGGCGCATGGACGCCGGTGCAGATCGGCGCCTTTGCTGCTGCGCTCCGCATGCAAGGCGAGTCCGCGGAGACCATCGTTGCCGCCGCCGAGGCGCTGCGCGCCGTGATGACCTCGGTCGATCACGATCACGTCGAGGTGGTGGACACGTGCGGCACCGGCGGCGACGGCGCGCACACGTTGAACGTCTCGACGGCGGCCGCCATCGTGCTCGCGGGCGCCGGCTGCATCGTCGCGAAGCACGGCAATCGATCGGTCTCGAGCCGCTGCGGGAGCGCCGACGTCGTCGATGCGCTCGGCATCCCGCTCGACGTCGAGCCCGCGCGACAACACGAGGTGCTCCGCGCGGCGCGGATCGCGTTCTTGATGGCGCCCGCGCACCATCCTGCGCTCCGGCACGCAGCGCAGGCGCGACGCGAGCTCGGGCTGCGCACCATCTTCAATGCGCTTGGCCCGCTCGTGAATCCGGCTCGTGCCACACACCAGCTCGTCGGCGTGTACGACGATGCGCTGCGTCCGGTGATGGCGGCGGCGCTGGGACGTCTCGGCGTGAAGCGCGCGTGGGTGGTTCGCAGCGAGGACGGTCTCGACGAGATCAGCCCGTCGGGACCGACGCGCGTGAGCGTGCTCGAGAACGGCATGGTCACCGAGCGCGTCGTGGCCCCCGCCGACTTCGGCGTCGAGCCGATCGATCTCGATGCGCTGCGTGGCGGCGATGCTGCCGGCAATGCGGCGGCCATCATCGCGATCCTCGCCGGTGACGAGCATCCTGCGCTCTCGGCGGTGGTGCTCAATGCCGCCGCCGCCCTCTCGCTCGTGCGCGGCGACGATCTCCGGGCTTGTGCCGAGGAGATCCGTGCCGTCATCGCCACGGGGCGCGCGAAGGCCGCGTTCGACGTATGGCAGCGCGAGGCCCGTCGCGCGAAGGCAGCGCCGTGAGCGGCGTGCTCGACGACATCGTCCGCGCGAAGCAGCGCGAGGTGCACACGCTCAAGCACCGCACGTGCTACACGCGCATTGCCGACGGCCCGCGCAAGAACGTCGCGACGTCGCTGCGCCGCGCACCCGGGGAGCCATTGCGGCTCATCGCGGAGAACAAGCGCAAGAGCCCGAGCGCCGGCGCGCTGTCGACCGCCCTCTCCACGGCCGAGCGCGTCGTGCGCTACGCCGCGAGCGGCGCGGCCATGGTCAGCGTCCTCTGCGACGAGGAGTTCTTCGGCGGCTCGTGGGACGACGTCGTGGACGCCCGCCGCGCGCTCGTGGGCGCCGGCTTCTCGACCCCGGTGCTCGCGAAGGAGTTCGTCATCGACGAGCGTCAGCTCCGCGAAGCAAGCGCATGCGGTGCCGATGCCGTGCTGCTCATCGCGCGCATCCTCGATCGCAAGCAACTGCAGGTGCTCTCGACACACGCAGAGAGCCTCGGCCTCGAAGCGCTCGTCGAGGTCGTGACCGAGGAAGAGCTCGCATGGGCGGTCGCCGCGAACGCGAAGATCATCGGCGTGAACGCGCGCGATCTCGACACGCTCGTGATGGATGCGGAACGCGCGGAACGCCTCCTCGCCGCGATCCCCGAGGGCTGCATCCCCGTCTACCTGTCCGGGCTGAAGGGTCCCGAGGACGTTCGCCGCATCGCCGCGACGCGCGCGCACGGCGCGCTGGTGGGCGAAAGGCTGATGCGCGAGGACGATCCGCGCCCCCTCCTCGGCGCGATGGTGGAGGCCGCGGCGTCGGTCCCGAGAACGCCCGCGCAAACCTGACTTTCCCGCCGCGTGCGCTTACGCTTCGAGCGTGGACGGGGGCGAAGCACGCGGTCTGGACGGCTGGATCGACAGCTATCTCGATCACCTCCGCGTCGAGCGCGCCCTCGCGAAGAACACGCTCGAGGCCTACGCGCGCGATCTCGGCGAGATCGCCGTCGCCGTCGACGACGACGCCGCTGCCGACGTGCGGCGCATCGACCCGGGCGTGGT
>JAXDMI010001004.1:0-5114 GCA_034666145.1 Myxococcales bacterium
CGCGTCAGGAACGTGCCGAAGATCGTCATGAAGAACGTCAGGCAGATCAGGAAGACGTTCCAGACCTTCAGCATGCCGCGACGCTCCTGGATCATCACGGAGTGCACGAACGCCGCGAGCGTGAGGAGCGGCATGAACGCCGCGTTTTCCACGGGATCCCAGGCCCAGTAGCCGCCCCAGCCGAGCTCCTCGTAGGCCCACAGCATGCCGAGCGTGTTGCCGATCGCGAGGAACAGCACCGCGAAGAGCGTGAACTTGCGGCAGGCCTGGATCCACTCGATGTCGAGCCGCCCCGTGACGAGCGCGGCGATGCAGAAGGCGAACGGGATCGAGCACCCCACGAAGCCGATGTAGAGGCTCGGCGGGTGGATGATCATGTAGAAATTCTGGAGGAGGGGATTGAGCCCTTCACCGTCCGGCCTCGCGCCCGACACTCCTGTCGCGAACGGATTCGCCGCGAAGGCCATCAGCACGCAGAAGAAGATCACGACGGCCATCAACGTGGCGATGATGTACGGCTGCAGCTCCAGGTACTTCTTGCCGAGCGTGAACACGCACACGCCGATGTAGATGCTCAGCAAGAACAGCCACCACAGCAGCGAGCCATCCTGTCCGCCCCACAAGGCGGTCAGCAGGAAGATGGTCGGCATCCCGCGGTCGGAGTAGTGAGCGACGTACCGGAGGCGGAAGTCGTGGCTGACGAACGCGTAGGCGAGGCAGAGGACGGCGACGGCAATGAGCGCGACCGTTCCGTACGCGCCGAAGCGTGCGGCCTGCAACGTCTTGATGCGCCCGCTGGAGCCGGCGCTCAGCGAGACGGCAAACGTGTAGCTTGCAGCGACCATCACCGCGAGGAGCAGCAGGAGCCCGAACGACGGGAAGTCCCCGACGACGTACTTCGCGATGAAGGATGAGAGATTCGACATTGAGGCCTCGTGAACGATCGCAGCGCGGCTGAGGTCCGGCAAAGCGTGCCGACTGCCCGAAGGGCACCCGGTGCTGAGCTCGCGACGGGGAGGAAGTCTATCCTTTCCGGTGGCGCGTGGGCCACCCACGCAGCGCTTGTCCTCGTGCAATTCGCGTTCGCATCTCAAGCGGTGGAAGCGAAGGTGGCGATGCTCCCTCGCTCACAGGGAGGCGAGGAAATATTCCCCGAAGCGCTCGCGATGATCCGCATGCTCGGCGGCGCCCTTTTTTTCTGCGCCTTCCAGGCGATCGTGCGCGTGCGCAAAGCGGAACGAGCACCGATCTCGCGCCGCGATCACCTGCGACTGGTTGGTTTGAGCGTCATCGGCATCGCACTGAACCAGACTCTCTTCCTGATGGGACTGAGGTGGACGTCCCCCTTTTCGACCTCCCTCTTGGGGGCCACCATCCCCGTTTTTGCGGCAGGGCTTGCCGTGCTGTTCGGAAAGGAGAGGCTCAGACTGCGCACCGTGATCGGGCTCACGCTCGCCATCCTGGGGGTGCTCTCGCTCATCGGAAATGGATCACTGGACCGGGGGGCGATCCTCGTTGCCCTCAACAGTCTGAGCTACGCGGCCTACGTCGTACTGTCGCGCGACGTGGTGCTGCGCGTCGGCGCGCTGCGCGCGGTGGCGTGGATCTTCACCTACGCCGCGCTGCTCTTCGTCCCGTTCGGGATGCGCGCGATGATCGCGCAGCTGCCTGTTTTGACGGGGCGCGGGTGGATGTTTGTACTCTACATCCTCGCGCTGCCGACCATCGTCGCGTACCTGCTCAACGCCTGGGCGCTCGGACGATCGAGCGCGACGATGGTGACGGTGTACATCTACCTGCAGCCACTCATCGCCGCGGTCCTCGCGTGGGCGCAGCTGGGCCACGGCATCTCGAAGCGAGCGTGGCTCGCGGCGATGCTGATCCTCGTGGGCCTGGGAGTCGTCGCATCGAGACAACCCGCGAGGGGTCCGATCGATTCCGCGTGACGAGGACGGACCTGAGCGACCGTCAGCGAAGGAGCGTCGAGAGCTTCGCGAGCCCTTCTTCGAAGCGCGCCTTGGGGAGCGTCGCCCACGAGAGACGGAAGCCGTTCGGCACGCCGAAGAACGAGCCCGCGCCCACCAGCACGCCGTGATCGGTCGCCCACGACTCGATGCGCGGGAGGAGGTCCTGCGGGTCGTCGACCGTGACGAGGCCGAAGAGCCCCGATGTCGGCGCGCTCCAGGTGGCGTTCTGCAGCGTGGCCGCCCAGCGTGTCGCGACGTCGCGCTTCCCGGCGAGGAGGGCCTTGGCGCGCGTCGCGAGCTTCCCTATGTGCCTGACCGCGACTGCGCCGCGCGCTGCCTGCGAGAGCGGAAGGTGCCCGCACGTGGCGATGGTGGCGGCCTCGGCGCGCTCCACGACCTCCGGCGGGCCAAGCAGCCAGCCGATGCGATGCATGCCGAGGCCGTAGCATTTGGTGAGGCTCGACACGGCGAGGACGTTGGGCGCGAGCTTCCGCGCGCTGCTGCGAAAGACGCCGGCTTCGGGGAGATCGTCGAAGGGCGCGTACACCTCGTCGACGAGCAAGTACGCGCCGCGGGCCTCGGCGATTTTGGCGAGCTCGAGCAGCGTCGCGTCATCGGTGCGGACGCCGCTCGGGTTGTGGAGGTTGGTCACGACGATGACGCGCGTGCGCGGCGTGACCGCGGCGGCGACGCGCTCGGGGACGACGCGGAAGCCTTCGTCGGCACGGCGCTCGTAGGTGCGGACGACGGCGCCGAGGCCTTCGGCAGCGCGCGTGAGCGGCTCGTAGCCGGGGTGCTCGACGAGGACTTCGTCACCGGGCGAGAGCGTGGAGGCATACGCGAGGAAGACGCCTTGCGACGTGCCGAGCGCAGGCACGACGTCGGCGACGGGGACATCGTTGTAGATTGCAAGTGACTCGCGATAGGCCGGATATGCAGCCGGATCGTCGAGGTCGGGCACGGGCACGCCGAGGTCGCTCCACGACGCGTAAGGGATGCCGCTCGTCGCGAGGTCCAGGTTCACCTTGCCGTAGAATTTCGTCGCCCACGCGATGTAGCGAACCGGCGCGAACACGGGCGGCCTCCTACTTCTTCGCCTTCGCTTCGAGCTTCGCTTCGCGGACCACCGCGGCGTTCGACTCGGCGAGCTTCATCGTTCCGTCGAGCGCGTCGCCGGCGATCTTCGCGACGAGCGTGCCGGTGAGCCCTTCGTCCGACGGGTCCTTCCGGCGCACGGTCGCGGTGAGCGTGGTGCCGTCGCTCGTTCCTTCGAGCACGGACGCTCCGAGCGGCCCGGCCTCGGTGCTGCCCGACACGCGACCGGCGCCGTCGACGGAGAGCGTGATCTCGCCGTCGCCCAGCATCTTGGTCTCGTCGTTCTTGAACTTCACCGACGACCAGTCCTTCTGATCGGGGACGTACATCTTGCCGGCGCTGACCGTGTACTTGCCGGCGTAGGTCAGGGCCTTCATCGAGGGGCCGGCATCGGACGCGGCATCGGCAGCGGAGGCGGTCGGCGGCGGAGTCTTCGCGACGATCGCGGCCTGCGCGCGGGCGTCGAGCTCCTCCGGCGTGACCTCGGTCTTCTTGCACGCGACGATCGCGAGCGCGGCGAGCGCGGCGAGCGTGGCGAGCTGGATGCGGGGCGCGGTCATGCGCCGCTCTCTCCGTCGCTGCGGGCGCGCATGCCGGTCCGCGCGAGGATGCGTACGCCGTACTCTCCGTCGACCTGCACGAGCTCGCCGCGCGCCAGCTCGACGCCGCCGACGCGCAGGATCGCGGGATCGCCGACCCTGCGGCCGAGCGCGATCACGTCACCGGGACCGAGCTCGGCCCACTCGTGTGCCTTCATCTCGACGGTGCCGAGCTCGACGCGCACGACGACGGGAGCATGCTCCAGCGACTCGATGGTGGTGACCTCGGCCTCGCCTTTGGGCATCGATCTCTCCTGGAGCCACGGGTGACTCTCGAGCAGACCTCGTACCACGAGGCGCCCGTTCTCCGCGAGATCAGCGGAGAGACCGCGCTCGGCCGACGGCGCGACGATCGCGACGGCGCCAACGACCGCGCCGTCGGCGCGGAGCGGGAACGCGTTCTTGCCGGGCACGAAGACGTCGCCGTGTCCGAGGTCGAAGAGGTCTTCGCGACCCGCGAGCGTCGTGGTCATCACGAGCGGCATCGCGATGGTGGCGTCGCCCATCGCGACGAGCGACGCGCGCGAAAAGAGCAGCTCGCGCGGCGGCTCGGCGAGCGCATCGGGAACGCTGACGCGTGCTTCGAACGCGTCCTCGCCGATGGTCACGGTGAGCGTTGCCGTCGTCACGTCGCGCTCGGCGTGCAACAGATCGCGCGCGAGCACCGCGCCCGGTCCCGCGGCGACCACCTTGAGGACACCGCCCACATGCGCACGACGGAGCGCCGCGATGAGCACTGCCGCGAACGCTCCTGCCACTGCTGGCGAGGGCGTGCGCGACGTGTCCACGATGCGCGGGAATTTCTGACGCAGCGCGCGCGTCGAGAGCGCCGCGGCGAGCGCGCCCTCCACTTCGACGAGCACGCGACGCGCGTGCGTCGTCGTCGTCGGCGCGCCGGCGAGCGCGAGCACGACGCCGGTCGCGTCGTCGGCCGCCGGCGGTCCTTGCAGCCGGCGAGCTCCGCGGAGGGTGATGGTCACCGGCTCGCCGACGAGCTCGGCGACCGCGCGCTCGATGCCGTCCACGTCGATGAACGCATGCGTCACACGTCGAAGGCGCGCCGCCTGCGCGACGTCCGCGCGCGTGAGCGACTCGAGGCCGGAGAACGGAAACGGCCGTACGCTCGGCTGCGCGCTCATGGCTTCTCGAACGCGAGCGTCCAGTGGCGATCGCTCGTCATCTTCACGGCGGAGGCCGGCACACCGAGCGGCGCGATCATGGCCGCGACCTCTTCGACGGTGAGCGCGGCACAGAGCGACGCGCGGAAGAGCGCGCGCTGGTTCTCGTATGACGCGACGTGCTCGGGATCGGCAGCCGGCTCACGGGGCGGGTCACCCGCGTAGAGCGCGACGAGGCGATCGACCTCGCTGTCGCCGCTCGGGCGATGGAGGTCGCGCACGAAGAACAGTCCGCCCTTGGCAGTGACGCGCCACATCTCCGCGAGGCACTGCGC
>JAXDMI010001005.1:0-2620 GCA_034666145.1 Myxococcales bacterium
CGTCGTCGAAGACGAGCTGCGTCGATGCGTCGTTCGAGTCCGGCGCATCGACGAGGTTGCCGTCGCCGCTCGGTGACATGCCATCGGCGAACAGCGCGTCGGACGTGGTCGCGTCGGATGCGGCGCCCGTCGGGACCTCGCCGCTGCCCTCGCCGGCGAAGCCGCATGCTCCCGCCGCGACCAGCGGTGCCACCGTGGCCGCGATCGCCGTCGCGAACGCTCGTGGGAACCCCCCCATTCCTCACGAGGGTATCACGCGGCTGGGCGCTGGCCGTCATGCGGCTGGTGCGCTACGTGCTGCGCCGATGCAACGGAGCTCGGTCATCGAGCGCGAGAAGAACGCGCTCGCCGCACATCGAGCGGCGCTGCGTGGGTCGGAGATCCCGCCTCCGCACGATGCGCCCAAGGGCACGTTCGTCCACGGTTTCTTCCTCCCGTTCTCGCTCATCGTGGCGACGATTCGCGACAGCCAGCTGCGCGGTCCCTATCTGCGGCTGGCGCTCCTGCGCGGCCTCCTCGTCGTGCTCGCCGGTGTCATCGCGATCGCAGGCGGCAACATCTCGGCGGACAAGAAGAAGTCGAATCCTTCCAACGGTGTCATCGTCCACCGCTCGAAGGACAAGTCGAAGCAGTCTGCGCCGGTCCACGTGAACATGCCGGGGCTCCACGTGAACATCGATCCCGACAAGGATCAGGCGAGCGTCTCGGTGCTCGGTCAACCGGTGCCGGTCCAGGAGATCGACGACTCCGCACCGAAGCCACCGCCGCCGCCGGAGCGCTCCGTCGAGCCGCCGCCGCCGCCCCAAGAAGAGGCGAAGCCGAGCGCTCCGCCGTCCCTCGCGCGTCGGGCGTGGACGCGCATCGCGACGAGCTGGCGGTGGATGCTCGCGCTGTTCGCGTTCCTCTCCGCCGCCGAGGGCGTGGTCGTCTTCTTCTCGCGGCGCTGGGACGACTGGCTCTCCTTCCACGCGTCACGTCTCGCGGCGATCGTTCCCGAGGACGAGACGCCGAAGACGCCCAAGGTCGCGGTCGACCTGCGCTGGCTCTATCGAAAGATGAAGCGACGCTTTCGCGGCTACATGGTCTTCGCTGCGGGACTGCCCGCGCTCTTGCCGCTGCGCCTCGTGCCGAGTGCGGGTCCGTATCTCTTCAGCATCGCGGCGACGCTGTGGGGTTGGTACTGGATCGGCGTCTTCTCCGCAGCGAAGAGCGCGCATGCTTGGGCCGACGAGGACCGCGCGCTCTCGCCGGCACCGATCCGGGAGCTCAACGAGCGAGTGTCGCCGCACTTCCTCTTCGGACCGCTGCGCTGGTACGGGCGCACGTGGGCGCGCATCACTCGCGGCGTGAATCCGGCGGCGACCACGTTCGAGCGCAGCCCCACCGCGTTCCTCGGGCTCGCGCTCGCGCGTGTCATCCTCTCGCTGCCGGGCCTCTACTTGCTGGCGCGGCCCATCGTGCCGGTCGCGGCGGGCCGGCTCTGCGCGGAGGCCGATCCCGCGGAGCGCTTCTCGCTCCCGCGCATCGTTCCGTGACTTGGCCGTGACTTGGGCGTGAGCGTGCCAGATCGGGACGGACCGCGTCAGGCTTGGCACAGCGCAGACGCACATCGACGAGGGATCGCGTGCGCTTCTCGTGGCACGAGGACTGCTTGTCGGCCGAACGACATGCGCCGCCTTCGTCCGTTGTCCCTTCCGCTCGCCGCACTTCCTTTGCTGCCGTTGTTGCTCGCCTTCGCGGGCGTGGGCGCGGGCGCGGGCTGCTCCTCTGCAAATGCGCCCGCGGCCGCTGTCGGCGATGCAAGCGTCGTCACGCCACCCGCAGCCGATCGCGCATGTCCTGACGTCGGCGCTTCACGTTGCGACGGCGCGCGCGTCCAGTCCTGCGAGGCGCGAGGCGACGCCACCGCATGGACCGACTCCGCCGACTGTCCCGGTGAACAGACCTGCCGCGACACCGCGTGTCAGGATCCCACGGCGCAACAGCTCGCGCAGGCCACGTCGATCGCGGCGCTCGCCGCGACGCTCTCGAAGTCGTCGGCATGGCACGAGCCGGTCGACGTCATGGCGCTCGTCGCACGCGAGCGCACCGCGATCGTGAAAGGTGACGGCAGCGACGGCGTCTTCTACGGCGCGGCGTGGCGCACGATGAATGCGTTTCCGCAGGGCCATCAGTCGCTCTTGCCCGCGGACACTACCGTGTGCGGCAAGGCGATCCCGTATCAACACACGTCGCGCTTCGGCGTGTGCGGGCGCCCGTCGGGCACCGGCATCGCCGTCACCGCTGCGCGCGCGGGCAACAAGCTCGGTCTGAAGGCCGGCGACATGATCACGAGCGCGGACGGTGAGAGCGGCGACGCGCTGTTCACGACCGCGTATCTGCGGCCCGTCTGCGGAGACGTCTTTCCCGCGGTCTCGGGACGTCGCTACTCCGCGGCCGCGTCGTTCTTCGGCACCGTGCCGGCAGGCGCGAAGCTCGCGGTGCGCGCGGCCGACGGCACCACGCGAGACCTCGTCATCCCCGCGGATGCCGATGCACAGCGAACCGATTGCACCGACCCGTTCTCGCGCAATCGCCAGATCTACGCCGAGGCCAAGGTGCGTGCCGACGGCGTCGCGGT
>JAXDMI010001006.1:0-4908 GCA_034666145.1 Myxococcales bacterium
CTTCGGATATGCGCCGCGCCACCTCCGCCTTTTCGGGATGAGCGACTGCCATCTTCGCGCACTCCGGGGATTTGCCGGTTGCGCACGGCTTCAGCAGCTCCGCGAGGCGCCGCAGCGGAATACGCGACATATCCGCGATATCCAGTCCTGCAAATTTCACCGACAGCGATTCACGCTTCAGTCTCTTGCCGTGGCATAGTGGGCATTCGCTCCCCACCATGTATTGCGATACTCGCTTCTTGATCGACGCGCTCGGCGTGGTGGCGAACGTGGTCAGCACGTAGCGCTTCGCGCTCGAGAAGTTGCCCTGATAGCTGGGCTCCTCCTTGCGCTTGATGGCGCGGCGAGCCTCGTGGCGGTCGTAGCCGCCATACACGGGCACCACCGGCTGATCGTCGGTGAAGAGGATCCAGTCGCGGTCCTTCTTCGGCAGCTCGCGCCACGGGACGTCGACGTCGTAGCCGAGCGACGTGAGCATGTCGCGAAGGTTCTGGCCATGCCACGCCGATGGCCATGCTGCGACCGCGCGCTCGCGAATCGTCAACGTGTCGTCCGGCACCATCGATCGTTCGGTCACGTCGTAGATGCGTCCGAGGCCGTGGCACTTCGGACATGCGCCCTCGGGCGTGTTCGTCGAGAAGTCCTCGGCGTAGAGCTGGGGCTGTCCCGGCGGATACGTTCCAGCCCGCGAATACAGCATGCGCACGAGGTTGGAGAGGGTCGTCACGCTGCCCACGGACGAGCGCGTGGTGCCCGAGCCCCGCTGCTGCTGCAGCGCGACGGCAGGAGGCAACCCGTCAATGGCGTCGACCTCGGGGATGCCCATCTGATCGAAGAGGCGGCGCGCGTACGGCGCCACGGACTCGAGGTAGCGCCGCTGCGCCTCGCCATAGAGCGTTCCAAAGGCGAGCGACGACTTGCCCGATCCCGACACGCCCGTGAACACCACGAGCGCGTCGCGCGGGATCTCGACGTCGATGTTCTTGAGGTTGTTCTCGCGTGCCCCCCGCACGCGGACGAAACCGGTGAAGTCTTTCTGCCATTTCGCCATGGCTGACCTGCCTTGCGATCGAGTCTGCGCGGGCTTCGTTGCCTCTTGCTTCGGCGTGCTGGCAATCATGGTCGCTCCAGCAGCAAGTCGCATTCCAGCAGCGCATGCTCGCGCTCACACCGATACGCTCACATCCCGGTGATGCGCAGCGTGCCGAGGCCGAGCGTGACGGTGCCGCCCCCGAACGTCGCCGGCTTCTCGCGGGGCAGGACGAAGGCCACCACTCCCGCCACCACGCCGGCGCCGAGCGTTGCCGTGCTGATCCACGCGAACGTCTTCGCGCGCGTCGCGGCGTCGCCCGCATCGCTCACCCGGCAGAAATCGCGCGCGCTCGAGCAATTGTCGTTCACGTAGGCGTTGGCGCTGAGCGCGACGACGCCGGTGATCGCGCTCGTCACGAGCAACGCGCCGGCGCCGCTGAGCGTGAGCCAGAACGCCGTCGTGCGCCGCGATTTGGTGCCGTCCCACGGAATGACGACGCACGCGTCCTGGACGCGCATCTGTCCCTGCGGGCACGGCACGGGCGACTCGAGCGAAGCCAACCGCACCGTGTACGTCTCGCCGGGCTCCGAGACGGAGACGCCGACGCTCCACGGTCGAGCGCCGGCGATCGACACGCTCACGCGATGCTCGCCGGGATCGACGGGGATGGGCGTGCCCCACGCGGCGGTCGGTAGCTTCGACTTGTCGAGATTGATCTCGGGATCGCGCGCCGCGAGGCGCTCGGGGACCAGCACGACCACGCGCATCAGCTTCGGCGCGAGATCCGCGATGTGCGTGCGCGCGAGGTCCTCGCGGTCTTTGCGGTCGTCCTTGACGGCCTGGCCGAGCGCGTCGCGGAACTCGGACCAGGCGGTTGCCGTCTTGCCTTCCAGCTCGTGGCAGAAGGCGAGGTTGACGAGCGTGCCGCCGCCCGGATCGAGCCGCTGGCTCTCGGCGAACTTGGGGCAGGCCTCGGCGTAGCGTCGCGCTTCGAGCAGCACGCGGCCGTCGTCGAAGAGCTGCTGCGCGATCTGGCGATCGGTGTCGCCGCTCTGCGCCGATGCCGAGCCAGAGGCGGCGAGCGCAGCGAGAACGACGGGGACGGCGCAGCGAAGACGGAGCACGTGCCCTACTATACTCTCACACGCGCACGCTCGATCGCGCGCTCACGTGTCGAGCGGAGGCCCCCGCGCGATTCGTCGTGCGAAGGGCCTCCACCATGCTCAGCGCTGCTTCATCGCCTTCTCGACGCCGGTCTTCATGTCGGCGAGGTTCATCACCGGCTGGATCTCGATCGACGCGTTGAGGTTCATGAAGAACGGCTCGGCGGCGCTCGGGATCATCGCGTTCTCGGTCATGTCGAACACGAAGAATGCGGTGCGCCGTCCGTTGTCGAGCCCGAAGAAGCTGGCTTCCGGCTTCATCTGATCGACGAACGCCATGATCGTCTTCGGCAAGACGCCTTCGGCTACGCCCTTGTTTCCGGCTTCGACGGGAATGGAGACCTTCATCATCATCCGCATGGCAAACCCCTCTTTTCCGGGCCGTTCGTGGCCCGAAGGAACGGAGCCTAGGGCGAGGTCCGCGCCGTCCACAACGGTCGACGGTGCGGCCGTCGACCGTGAGGCGCTGCGCCGTACCGCGCCCGAATCGTTGCGCGCTGCGTCGTGCAAGACCCTCGATCCCGCGCCGTGATGATCGGACGCGCCGACCGCGCACCGCGGTGGTAAGAGAACGGCGTGATTCGGGGCATCACGCATCGCTGCGCCGGCGTCGCGATCGCCGTCTCGATCGGCATCCTGGCGGCGTGCGGCAGCGGCTGCGGTCACAGCGGTAGCGATCAGGCTGTCGTGCGACCGCCGCGTCCGACGACGTACTACGTCGAGGGCGGTGCCATCCGCGATCCCAGCGGGCGCTCGGTGGTCATGCGCGGCGTGAACCTCGCCGGCACCCACAAGCAGAAGCCGTACGTCTCGGATTTTCAGCCCGCCGACTACGCGCGCATCAAGAACGACTGGGGAATGAACGCGCTGCGCTTCCTCGTTTCGTGGGCCGGCCTCGAGCCGACGCGCGGCGTCTACGATCAGACGTACCTCGGCGAGATCGAGCAACGCATTGGTTGGGCGCACGATGCCGGCTTGCTCGTCGTGCTCGACATGCATCAAGACCTCTTCGGCGAAGGCTTCCTCGGCGGTGACGGCGCGCCGCGCTGGACGTGCGACGAGGCCCGCTATGCCGCGTTCAAGCCGACGACGCCGTGGTTCTTCGGCTCGCTCGATCCCAACGTGGGCGCGTGCTTCGACTCGCTCTGGACCAACGGCGACGTGCGCAGTCATCTCGTCGAGGCGTGGCACCAGCTCGCGATGCGACTCGCGAAGTACGACAACGTCCTCGGCTTCGATCCCATCAACGAGCCGTTCTGGGGCACCGCTTCGCTACAGACCTTCGAAGCGTCGCTGCTCGCGCCGTTCTACGGCGAGGTCACGAATGCCGTGCGCGGCGTCGCGCCGGCCTGGCTCGTCTTCGCGGAGCCGAGCGCGGCGCGCAATCTCGGCTTCGGCTCGACGTTCCCGAAGCTGCCGTTCGACGGCGTCGTCTATTCGCCGCATGCGTACGACCCGAGCGCCGAGTCGGGCAACGGCTTCGATCCCAGCCATCGCGACGTGATGCTGCAGAAGATCTCCGACATGCGCGACGAGGCCAGCACCATGGGCGCCTCGCTCTTCATCGGCGAATACGGCGGCGACTCCGCCAAGCCCGGCATCGTCGAGTACATGACCGCGGCCTACGACGGCGCCGGCGCGGTCGGCGCGAGCACCACGTACTGGGCGTACGACAAGAAGGACGACGGCTACGGGCTCCTCCACGACGACGGCTCGGAGAAGAAGGAGCTCGCCGACGTACTCACGCGTCCCTATCCGCAGCGCGTCGCGGGCAAGCTCCTTTCCTATGCCTTCGACCCATCGATGCAGACTGCAACGATCCGATGGGAGCCGGACGCCACCGTCACTGCCGCCACCGAGATCGCCGTCCCGGTCCGGCTCTTCCCGCGCGGCGTGATCGTCGATTGCGGCGGCTGTACCGTCGAGGAAGAGCCGGGCACCGTTCGCCTCCGGACTTCTCCGCCCGGAAACCCCGTCGTGGTCACGATTCGCGGTCGCTGACGCAACGCCGGCCGCCGACGAGGAATCGAAGCGACGTGAGGAGGAGCAAGATCGCCGTCGTGATCGCGGTGATCGCGCTCCTCGTGATCGCGCAGCGATTCGGGGTCTTCGAGCAGTTCAAGGATCCCGAGCGGGTGCGCGACACGCTCGTGGAGCTCGGTCCTTGGGGCTATCTCGTGTTCGTCGTTGCCTATGCTGCGCTGCAGCCGTTCGGCGTTCCCGGCACGGTATTCGTGATGGCCGCGCCGCTCATCTGGCCGTGGCCGGTGGCGTATGCGCTCTCCATGGTCGGCACCATGGCGGCGAGCGTGATCGGCTTCTCGTTCTCGCGGTTCGTCGCGCGTGACTGGATCGCCGCGAAGATCCCGCAGCGCTTCCGCAAGTACGACGAGGCGCTGGAGAAGCACGCGTTCCGCACCGTGGTGCTCCTGCGGTTCATCTTCTGGATGCCGCAGCTGCTCCACGCCTTCCTCGGTCTCTCGAAGGTGCGGTTCTCGACGCACTTCTGGGGCTCGCTCGTGGGTTACGCGTTGCCATTGCTCCTCGTCAGCTACTTCGGGCAGAAGCTCTTCGACGTCATGAAGGCCGCGCCGGTCGAAGCGTGGATCGGAGTCGGCGCGGCGATGCTGGCGATCGCGCTCGCGGTGTGGGTCGTACGAAGGCGGCGAGCTCCCGAGCCTCGATGAATAGGATCATTGGCGTTCACCTGGG
>JAXDMI010001007.1:0-4114 GCA_034666145.1 Myxococcales bacterium
GAAACGCCTCGACCTGGGCGCTTCACGAGTATTGACGTTGAGCATCATCTCGTTCGCGTTCGCATGGGGCTACGTGCAGTTCGCGGGCATCCAGCTGGGGTTGCACTTCATGCACTTCGACTTCGCCGCGGGTGCATTTCGAGATCCTGGCGTGTCGATGGCTCGCATCGTGATCGCTTTGATCTACAAATATGCCGTGGCGCGCGGCTTCGTCCTGTATGGGATTCTCCTTCCCCTTCGCCATCCGATGCGCATTCTCGTCCTCCGCAGTCTGGTCGCGGTCTATGCCGTCCGAGCCACGGTGCTCGTCGCTTCGCTCGAGGCGGCGCGGCGGTCTTTCTGGACTCCGGTCTGGGTGACGAGCGAGCTGCCCCACGTCCTCCTGGCGCTGCTCATCGTGGCGGCCGCCAAGGCCTTCGCGCTCGCGACGGCACCGAATTTCTCTCGTGAGGCATCGGTCCATGCGCATGTCTGACCGTTTCAAGAACTTCCTCAACGCCGTCGTCACGTTCTCGAATCGTTCGCCGTGGACCGTCCTCGCCGTGGCACTGCTCGTGGGTAGCGCATGCTGGTGGTACGGCTCGCATCTCGAGGCGCATACCGACTTCCTCGACCTCGTCCCGAAGGACACGCCGGGCTACCGCGCCTACGAACGGCAGCTCGGGCGCGTCGGCGGCGGCGCCAGCCTCATCATCATCGTCGAATCGCCGGACCGGCTCGCGAACGAACGGTACATCGACGACGCGTACCAGAAGGTCGCCGCCATCGACGCCGAACACACCGCTTGCATCAAGTCGTGCGGTGAAGACGCTGCGTGCAAGGCGCGCTGCGGCCCCAAGGTCGTCAGCTACATCGAGCACGGCACGAAGGACGTTCACAAATTCTACGAGGACAACAAGTGGCTCTACGCAGAGCTCAAGGACCTCGAAGACGCGGATCGCACGCTCGATCGCCAGATCGCGATCAAGAGCGGGATGGTGGATGACCTGGAGGACGACGTGCCTCCCGCCGCCGATGCCGGCGCGGCTGCGGCCACCGACGGCGGAACGGCTGCGGCCACCGATGGCGGAGCGGCGGCAGCTGCGGGCGATGGCGGCGCGGACAAGAACGCCAAGAAGCCCGCGCTGGGGATGAACGAGTTCCGGACGCGGTGGAAGGAAGACGCCGACAAGCACGACGACTTCCCGCGCGGTTACTTCGAGACCGACGACGGAACGATGGCCGCGCTGCGGATCATCACGCTGACGACGGGAACGGGCGAAGGCGCGAGCGACATCCTCCACGACCGCGCGCGGAAGATCGTGACGGACCTCAAGCCCGCCTCCTATCACCCGGCCATGCGCGTCGGGCTCGCGGGCGACATCCCGAACGCCGTCGAAGAGAAGCGCTCGATCATCTCCGAAGCGGTCTGGGCCTCGGCGCTGGCTCTCCTCCTCATCCTGGGCGGCGTGGTTTGGTATTACAAATCACCCTGGTCGGTATTCGTGATTGCGCTGCCCGCTCTGATGGGAGTCGGCTCGGCCTACGCCTTCGCGATGTGGCGTTATGGGTACGTGAATACGGCTGGCGCTTTCCTCGGCGCCATCATTCTCGGGAACGGAATCAATTATCCAATCGTGCTGCTCTCGCGTTATCGCGAGTTCCGCGCGCGAGGGCAGGAGCCGGAGGACGCGCGCCGTAGCGCGGTTTGGAATTCGCTCCGCGCGGAGCTGCTGGGCGCGAGCGTCGCGGCCATTGCGTACGGCTCGCTGACCATCACGCGGTCCCGTGGATTCAGCCAGTTCGGCACCATCGGCTTCGTGGGCATGCTCTTCGTCTGGCTCTGGATGATCCCGCTCGTGCCGGCGCTGATCACGCTCATCGAGCGCGCCCAGGCGCGATTGCCGCCGTGGCTGAGAGAGAGCCTGCCCAAGGTGAAGGCCGACGACAGTCAGGGCTTCCTCACCGGCTTCCTCGCGCGCTTCACCGAGCGCTATCGGTGGCCCATCCTCGCCGTCGCCACGCTGGCGACGATGGCCCTCGCCTACAAGATTCCCAATTACATCAAAGACCCTTGGGAATACGACTTCGACAAGCTCGGCTCGAAGGGCACGCGGCATGTCGGCGGCGCGAACGAGTGGTCGTTCAAGGCGGACAAGATCTTCGGTCGCAAGTTCAACATCGCCGGCGCGCGCGTCCTCGTCGATCACCCTGGACAAGCCGCACCGGTCCGTACGCAGATCCTCGCGAACGACGCCGCGGACCCGCAAGGCCAGCTCATCGTCGACGTCAAGACGGTCGAGACCCTTCTCCCCGGCACGCCGGAGCAGCAGAAGCAGAAGCTCGAGGTCCTCGACCGGATCCGCAGCCGCCTCACCGAACGCGTGCTCTTCGACATGTCCCCGCAGGAGCGCAAGGACCTCGAGGAGCTTCGTCCGCCGGAGACGATCACCGCCATTCAGCCCAAGGATTTGCCCGATATCCTCCGGCGCAGATTCGAGGAGATCGACGGCACCATCGGCACGCTCATGTACGTGGAGTTCCGGCACGACATCGGCCTGTCGAACGGGCGAACCGTGCTGCGCATCGCGAAGACGACCGACAACGTCGTTCTTCCCGACGGAACGCTCGTGCACACCGCGAGCGGCTCGACACGCTACGCCGAGCTCATCAACTCGATGACGCGCGACGCTCCGCTCGCCACCATCGCGTCGTTCGGCGCGGTCATCATCGTCGTGCTCATCGCCACGCACAGCCTCAAGGGCGCCGTCGCAGTGCTCGCGTCGCTGCTCATGGGCGTGATCTGGATGGTGGGATTGGCGGCGCACGCCGATCTGCGGCTCAACTTCCTGAACTTCGTGGCATTGCCAATCACGTTCGGAATCGGCTGCGAATATCCGTTCAACATCTACGACCGCTCCCGTTTGTTGGGTGGCGACGTCAGCGCCGCGGTCAAGCGCGTGGCGGGCGCGGTCATGCTGTGCAGCTTCACGACCACCGTCGGCTACGGCTCGCTGCTCGTCGCCGACAACCAGGCCCTCGAGTCCTTCGGTCGGCTCGCCGTGACCGGCGAGGTCACGACGTTCCTCTGCGCGGTCCTCGTCCTCCCCGCGCTCCTGCACGTGCTCCGGAACACCGCCAAGCCGACGTAGCGACTACGGCGCCGATGGCGAAGGCGATGGTGGCGACGGCTTGCGCTGGTAGATGACGAGACGACCCTCTTCGAAGACCGGCGCGTACGCCTGCGGGATCGCCGCGCGCGCTTCGGTCGTTCCATCCCACACGAGCAACGTGTCGTAGAGCGGAGTCGCCTCCTGCCAGAAGCCGCTCCAGAGCGACGCGTAGGCGGCATTGCAGTCGTCGACCACCACGTTGCCCGCGAAGAGGCGACGGCAGAGGCCGTCCGGATCGCGCGATCTCACGGCGAAGCTCTCGAGGACGAGATGGTTGAAGCGCTGCGGCGGCGGCGCGCTGTAGATGACCGGGAACGAGTGCGAGTGCGCGAACAGGAGCGGCGCAGCAGTGTGCTTCGCCATCACGTAGTAGCCCCAGAGGTGGAGGACGTTTCGCGTGTTGTCGCTCGCGCCCTTGTGGCTGAAGAGGAGCGGGAGGAGCCGCGCGCCCTCGGGCACGGCGGGAATGCCCGCGATGAACTCGCGCCGATCCTTCTCGAGGCGCACGAAATCGGCGCCCATGCCGGCGCTGTAGAGCGCCGCCGAGACGGCGAGCACACCGGCGAGCGCGCGCGGGAGTCGCTCCGGGACGCGGAGGAGCAGGCCGACCCAGAGATACGGGATGATCCGCGAGTTGACGTGGAACCAGTTGGTCGCGATGTACGGCGCAAAGCCGTACAGGAGCCCGAGCGCGAGCAGCGCGATCGGCGAGAAGAACGGGACCGACTCCTTCCGGCGCGCCACGCCGAGCCAAGCGAGCGCGATGCACGGGACGATGCTCGTGATGGAGAGCTTCGAGAAGCCGTAGAACCACTCGGCCCACAGGTTGTAGGAGAGGTCCCAGACCGGCAGCATCGTGCTGTAGTCGACGCCCCCGCTCATCGGCCCGATCTTGTCGGTGAGCTGCGCGTAGAGCGACGCGAGGACGAGCGCGGTCACCGGCACCAGCGGCACGAGGACCG
>JAXDMI010001008.1:0-2591 GCA_034666145.1 Myxococcales bacterium
ACCCACGGGCATGAATGCCGGCGTCTGCACCGTGCCGTGCGCGAGCGTGAGCTCTCCGCGCCGCGCTTCGCCGTCCGTGGCTTTGACTTCGAATTTCATTTGCTCTTGGCTCAAGCCGACGTTACGGAGAACACGGCTTCAATCAACGCCAGTGAGGGGGAAAGGTCTTGTCGTAGTAGGGCAGCGCTTCGATGCGCTTCTTGTATTCGGCGATGGCGGGCGGGATGACGTCGTCCAGCTTCGTCTCGGGCTTGCGGAAGTTCACGCGCCACACGTAGCCGAGGAACGGCATGAGGACGAAGTCGGCCGCGGTCGGCTCGTCGCCGGCGAGGAACTTGCCGCGCAGCTCGCGCGCGAAATAGTCGAGCTCCTCCTTGAGGCGCTTCCTCCCCTCGGCCACCTTGGCCATGTCGGGCGGCGCATCGCCCTTGAAGAAGAGCTCGCCCGTGATGACGTCGATCCCCTCGGCGGCGAGATAGCCCGCCATCTCCTGGATGAGCCGCCGGATGCGCGCGCGGTTCCTCGCGTCGCCGGGGTAGAGCTTCGGCCCCGAGGCGAAACGCTCGTCGAGATACTCGAGGATCGCGAGCGATTCCCACAGCGCGTGGCCGTCGTCGACGAGGGTCGGCACCGTGTGGCGCGGGTTCAACGCGACGAATTCGGGTTTCTTCGTCTCCTCGTTCTGGAACGACAGCACCTTGAGGTTGTACGCAATGCCCTTGAACTCGAGCGCGAGCCAAACGCGCCAGGAATAGGGCGAGCCGTGTCCGTGATAGAAATCGAGCGCCATGGGGTTCCTCGTGTGATGGGTCAGTGCAGCGTGAAGCCGTCGAGCGGCACCGTGGGCACGCGGCCCGCGGCGAGATCCGCCAGTATGCGGCCGGTGGCGAGCGCGAGCGTGAAGCCGAGCGCGCCGTGGCCGATGTTGAGCCAGAGATTGGAATGCTGCGGCGTCGCGCCCACGAGCGGCGTCCCCTTCGGCGTGGCGGGCCGCATGCCGCACCACGGGCTCAGCTTGCGGAAGTCGGACGCCTTCGGGAACGCGGCGCGCACTTCGTCCACGAGCTGGTCGACGCGCTCGTCGTCGATGACGGCCTTCCTGCCGGAGAGGTCCGCCATGCCGGCGACGCGCAGCTCGTCGCCCAGGCGCGCGTACACCACCTTGCGTTTGAAATCGGTGACGCTGATCTTCGGTGCGCCGCGATCGTCCACGATCGGAAGCGACAGGCTGTAGCCTTTCAGCGGATACACCGGCACGCGGATTCCCAGCGGCTTCAGCAGGTACGGCGCGTTGGTGCCCAGGGCCAGGACGTACGCGTCGGCCTCGAATACGCCCGCGTTGGTCTCCACGCCCATCAAGCGTCCCCGCCACGGCAGGAGCCGCTCCACCTCGATGCCGAAACGATACGTCACCGGGTTGGGGCCGGTCGTCATGATGCGTTTCAGCTCGTTGCAGAACTTGTAGCAGTCGCCCGCGTCTTCGCTTGGCGTGTAGATCGCGCCGGCGATGCGCGGCGCCATGCTCTCCAACGCGGGCTCGATCTCGACGCAGCGCGCCGCGTCGAGCGCCTCCTGCTCGGCGCCGAGCTTGCGCTGGTAGTCGACGAGGCGCTGAGCCGACTCGAACGATTTCGGATCCGTATGCACCACGAGCTTGCCGTTCTGCACGTAGTCGAAATCGAGCGCGTGGGTTCGCACGAGATCGTGCATCAGGTCGCGGCTGTAGAAGGCGAGGCGCAGCAGGCGCTGCGTCGTCGTGTCGGCGGTCTGCGGGTTGCAAGCGGCGAGGAATTCCACGATCCAGCGCCACTGGTCGGGATCGAGCTCCGGACGGAAGCGCAGCGGCGAGTCGCGCCTGAGGAGCCACGGCGGAATCTTCGGGATCACCGAGGGGCTCGCAAGCGGCGCCACGTAGCTGTACGAGAGCTGGCCGCCGTTGGCGAAGCTCGTCTCCAGCGCCACGCCGGTGTTGCGCTCGAGCACGGTGACCTCGTGGCCGTCGCGCCAGAAGTACCACGCCGATGCGACGCCGGCGACGCCCGCTCCGAGAATGACGACTTTCATAGGGGTGGCGAGATTATCACGGGCGGTGGGGAGTGATGCGGGCGAAAAACAAAGGGCCGCGTGAGCGGCCCTTTGTCGAAGCGACGGCGAAGATCAGAGCAGCGGCACGATGAGCAGCGCCACGATGTTGATGATCTTGATGAGCGGGTTCACCGCCGGGCCGGCGGTGTCCTTGTAGGGATCGCCCACCGTGTCGCCGGTGACCGCGGCCTTGTGGGCATCGCTGCCCTTGCCGCCGAAGTGGCCGTCCTCGATGTACTTCTTCGCGTTGTCCCACGCGCCGCCGCCCGTGCACATGGAGATCGCGACGAAGAGCCCGGTCACGATCGTGCCCATCAGCATGCCGCCCAACGCCTGCACGCCCGCATCGCGGCCCATGAGCCAGCCGACGATCAACGCCACCGCGATCGGCGAGAGCACCGGCAGGAGCGACGGGATCATCATCTCCTTGATGGCGCCCTTGGTGAGCATGTCCACCGCGCGCGAGTAGTCGGGCTTCGCCGTCCCCTCCATGATTCCCTTGATCT
>JAXDMI010001009.1:0-18242 GCA_034666145.1 Myxococcales bacterium
GAGGAGTCGGGCCTCAGCCTCTCGGGCGGCCAGCAGCAGCGGCTCTGCATCGCACGTGCGCTCGCGGTCGAGCCCGAGGTGCTCCTCATGGACGAGCCCGCGAGCGCGCTCGATCCCATCGCCACCGCCAAGATCGAGGACCTCGTCAGCGAGCTCCGCGAGATCGTCACCATCGTCATCGTCACGCACAGCATGCAGCAGGCGGCGCGCGTCTCGCAGCGCACGGGCTTCTTCTACATGGGCCGCCTCGTCGAGATCGACGAGACGACGAACATCTTCACCCGTCCGCGCGAACGCGAGACGGAGGACTACATCACAGGGAGATTCGGCTGATGTCCACGACCACTTCGTTCCTCGCCATCCTCGCCACGGCCGGCACGTTCGGCCTCGTCGCGTGTGACAAGACCCCGCCTCCCGCCGCCGACAAGACCTCACCGGCGGGCTCGGTCACCACCAGCGCCGCCGACCCGAAGGTGAGCGGCAAGCAGACGATCCGCGCCAGCGGCTCGAGTGCGCTGCAGCCGCTCGTGAATGCCGCGAAGGAAAAGTACGAGGTCGACAACAAGGCGACGAGCGTCGAAGTCTCCGCGGGAGGCTCGAAGAAGGGCCTCGCCGACGTCGCGAGCGGAGCCGTGCACATCGGCGACAGCGACATCTTCGCGCCCGACGACATGAAGGCGAATCTCGTCGATCACAAGGTCGCCGTCGTCGGCTTCGCGGCGATGGCGAACAAGGGCGCGTTCAACGAGAAGATCCCCGCGCTGACGCTCGAGCAGATGGCGAAGGTCTTCAAGGGCGAGGTCAAGGACTGGAAGGACCTCGGCGGCGCAGCGCAGCCCATCGTCGTCATCAACCGGGCGGCAGGCAGCGGGACGCGCACCGTGTTCGGCAACGCCGTTCTCGGCGGCGACAAGTTCGTCGAAGGCCAGACCGAGGACAACTCGGGCGCGCTCGTCGCGAAGCTGAAGCAGACGAAGGGCGCGATCAGCTACCTCGCCCTCTCGTTCAAGGACGACTCGCTCGTCACCATCCCGGTGAAGACCGACAAGGGACCGGTCGACGCGACGCCCGAGACCATCACCGCCGGCTCGTACCCGATCTGGGCGTACGAGCACATGTACACGAAGGGCGAGCCGACGGGCGCGACCAAGCAGTTCCTCGACTACGTGCTCTCGCCGGACTTCCAGACGAAGGTGGTCCCGACCGTGAAGGGCTTCATCCCCGTGACGCAAATGAAGGTCACGAAAGACAAGGACTGACGTGACCGCCGTGGAGCTCGCCCCGGAACCGCTCGCCAGCGCCTCGACGAGCACGCGACGTGAAGCGTCGCCACGTCGAAGGCTCGACGCGGTGGTGCGATTGCTCCTCGTCTCGTGCGCCGCGTTCGTGCTGGTCACGACCGGAGCGATGCTCCTCTTCCTCGGCAACGCAGGTCTGAAGGGCGTTCGCTCGGTGGGCCTCGCGCCGCTGCTCAGCGGCGCACTGTGGAAGCCGGAGGCCGACGTCTACGGCGGTCTTCCGCTGATCTTCGGGACGTTCGTGAGCGCGGGCGGCGCCGTCGTGATCGGCGCGATCCCCGCCGTTCTCGCGGCGGTATGGGCGACCGAGTTCGCGCCGCGCCCGGCGCGACCGACGTACCGCCGCATCATGGAAGTGGCGGCGGCAGTGCCGAGCGTCGTCTATGGCTGGCTCGCGCTCGTCTACTTGATCCCGCAGATGGAGAAGCTCGCGCATCTCCTTCTCGGCGATCGCGCGACGGGCGGCGAAGGCCTCGCGACGGCGGCCGTGCTGCTCGGCGTGATGATCGCGCCCACGGTTCTCCTCCTCTCGCTCGATGCGCTGGCCCGCGTGCCGTCGGCGCTCCGCGATGCGAGCGCTGCGCTCGGTGCATCGCCATGGCAGACCGCGATGCGTGTCGTGGTCCCGCATGGCTGGCGCGGCATCATCATCGCGGTATTCTTCGGCTTCGCGCGCGCAGCGGGCGAGACGATGGCCGTGCAGATGGTCATCGGTGGCGCACGTCAGCTTCCGGCGAACGCATTTTCGCCCACCACCACCATCTCCACGCAGATCGTGATGGACATGCAGAACGCCCAGCCCGGCAGCACCGGAAGCAACGTGCTGTTCGCGATGTCGCTCGTGCTGCTCGTCGTCGCCGTCACCGTGGTCTTGTGCACGCGATGGCTCTCTCGCGGAACGAGGACGGCATGACCGCGCTCGCCAGCGAGGGCCACCCAGCCGTGGACACGCGTGCACCGCGCCTTCGTCGTGGCATGCGCAAAGGGCGATGGATCGAGGAGGTCCTGGGTCGCGTCCTTGCCGTGCTGTCCGTATCGATTGCGCTGATCTACGCCGGTGGCCTCGCGTACCTCGTCGCGCGCGGCGGAAGCCGGCTCGTCGCGTTCACTACGTTCGCCACGCCGCTGTCCGACGTCGACGGCGAAGACGTGATGCGCATCGTCCTCGCGGCGGGGATGTTCGCCGGCATGGCGTGGGCCGGCAGCCTCGTCGTGCGCGGCGTGCTGGCTCGCGTCAACGGCGGTCACAGTCGCAAGGTCGATCGCGTCTCCCAGGGCGTGATCGCGCTCGCAGGGATCGTCGGCGCGGTCGCGTTCCGTGATCACCTCCCGCGCTTCCTCATCGGTCTCCCGAGCGAGACGCGTGCGGGCGGCGGCATCGGCCCCGAGATCTTCAACACCCTGTATTTTGCGGTCCTGAGCACGCTGGTGACGTTGCCGGTGGGCGTCGGCGCGGCGCTCTACATGGCGCGCTTCGCGAAGCAGCCTCGCTTCGTCGCGTCGCTCCGCACGGCGCTCGACACGCTCGCGTCGCTCCCCAGCATCGTCTACGGCCTCTTCGGCTTCCTCGTCTTCGTCGTGCAGATGAAGCTGGGCTATTCGCTGTTCGCCGGCGCCATCGTGCTCGCCATCTTGAACCTGCCGCTGGTCGTCGGCGTCACCGAGGAGAGCCTTCGCGCCGTACCGCGCGAGCTCGAGGAGGCGAGCCTGGCGCTCGGCGCCACGCCGGTGCAGACCGCGCTGCGCATCACGATACCGTACGCGTGGCCCGGCATCCTCAGCGCGCTCGTGCTCTCGATCGGCCGCGTCTTCGCCGAGAGCGCTCCGCTGATCATGACAGCGGGCACCACCATCTCGCGCGGCACGGCGTACTCGCTCGATCCGTTCCGCGGCGGCGAAACGCTGGCGGTCCATCTCTGGTACGTGAACTCGGCCGGGCTCGCGCCGGATCGCGCCGACGTCAGCGCGGGAACGGCGGCGGCCCTCGTGGTGTTGATCTTGCTCACGAACGTGCTCGCGGCGCGGCTTGCTCGGTTCGGCGGTGCGGCGGGAACGCGGATACGACGCGCCACCCGCTGAAGGCGAAAGGGGAGGAAAAGACCATGGCTACTCGAACCCATACCAGTCGCGACTTCGAGGCCGAGCTCCGCGAGCTGCGCGCTCATTCCCTGGCGATGGGAGCGCGTTGCGAGCGGAGCCTGCAGCTCGCGCTCGAGGCCTTCTGGAACGGCGCGCACGAGACGGCGGCCGAGGTCGAGGCGCTGGATCTCCAGATCGACGACGACGAGATGAAGATCGACGCGCTCGTCCTGCGCATCCTCGCGCTCAGGCAGCCCGTGGCTTACGACCTCCGCTTCCTGACGACCGCGCTGAAGCTGGTGACCGACCTCGAGCGCATCGGCGACGAGGCCGTGAACATCGCGGAGCGCGCCAAGGAAGGCCACGGCATCGCGAAGGACAAGGTCGGCGCGCTGCTCAAGCGCATGAGCGAGCAGGCGCAGCAGATGGTCCGCGATGCGCTCGACGCGTTCGTCGAGGGCGAAGTGAGCCGCGCGGAGGAGGTCCTCCTGCGTGACGACGCCGTCGATCAAGCGTACGGCGAGGTGCTCGACGCGATGACGGCGCTGATGCGCGAGGCCCCGGACGAGATCCCGTCGGCGATCCGCGTCATCAAGGTTGCAAAGTACATCGAACGCATCGCCGACCACGCCACGAACATCGCCGAAGAGGTGATCTTCATGGTGCGCGGCGAGGATGTGCGCCACCTGCGCACGCATCCGCCGCCCAAGGCGGTCTAGTCACCCGGAGCCACCAGGTCGCACCCGTTCGGCGAGGACGAAAGTCTGCTGTGGGAGGACGAGAGTCGTCGGCCCGAGGACTGGCAACTGCTCGAGATCAATAGCGAATGCTCCTGGCATCTATCCCGCAGGAGGTCTTCCCATGGCAGCGAATCAGACCTCCGCCCGCACGCATGGCAAGAAGCGCGTGCGCGTCCCGGCGTTCATCGGCCTGCTCATCCTCGTCCCCGGCATCGCGGCTGCGTCGCTCACCGCCGGCTACTCGACGGCCTCTGCGGCTCCGGTCGCGATCAACCCGACGCTCGCTTCTCTCGCTGCGCCGGTGCGCGTGAAGAGCGCGTGCCCCGAGAACATGGCGCACGTCGGCACGAGCTGCGTCGACAAGTACGAGGCCTCGCTCGTCGAGCGCACGTCCGAAGGCGACAAGGCGTTCAGCCCCTACGAGGCGCCCAACGGTCATGACGTCCGCGCCGTGTCGCGTCGTGGTGTCGTTCCGCAGGCGCACATCTCGATGGTCGAGGCGAAGCGCGCGTGCAAGGCGTCGGGCAAGCGCCTCTGCAAGGCGCAGGAGTGGAAGACCGCGTGCAAGGGTCCGGAGTCGACGCGCTACCCGTACGGCAACAAGCGTGTTGCCGGCGCGTGTGTCGACACGAACCGCACGTCGCCGATGAACGTCCTCCACAACGGCGAGCGCTCGGGCAAGACGATGAACGACCCGCTCGCGAACCAGATGAAGAACACGGTCGAGGCGACCGGCTCGCACGAGTCGTGTAGCAACGGCTACGACGTGCACGACATGGTCGGTAACGTCCACGAGTGGACCGACGACGCGAGCTTCCGCGGTGGTTACTACCTCGACACGAAGCTGAACGGCGAGGGCTGCGACTACCGCACCACCGCGCACGCGCCGGCGTACTACGACTACTCGACCGGCTTCCGTTGCTGCGCGGACGAGGGCTCGGCCCCCGCCGACGACGTCAACTGATCGCGCGTCCCGTGCTTCTGCACGAGACGGTGCAGGTACATCCGGTCGATGCCCGCCATGCGGGCCGCCTTCGTCATGTTGCCTCCGGCGGCTTCGAGGATCCCGCGTAGGTACGCGCGCTCGAAGCCGTCGATGAGGTTGTCCTTCGCGACCTTGAAGGGAATGGTCACGTCGACCTCGCCGGACTTGGCGGCAGCATTCCCGAGCGCGCCCGCCGCACCTGTGCCGCCCGAAGACGTGGACGGCGGCGGCATCGACATGCGTGCCGTCTGCAACACGACGCTGCGCTCGACGTAGTTGCGGAGCTCGCGCACGTTTCCCGGCCATTCGTGGCGTGCGAGCTCCTCCATGACCTCGGGCGGAAAGAGGTGCTCGCTGTCGTTGGCGCCAAGAAGCGTGAGGAATGCACGTATGAGGTGCGGCAGGTCCTCGGCGCGATCGCGGAGCGGCGGGACGCGCACCGTGATGACCGCGATGCGGAAGTAGAGGTCCTCGCGGAACGTGCCCTTGTTGACCTCGCGCTCGAGGTCGCGGTTCGTCGCCGAGATGACGCGCACGTTGACCTTGCGCGTCGCCGTCTCGCCGACGCGCCGGACCTCGCGCTGCTCGAGCGCGCGCAAGAGCTTGGGCTGCACGCCGATGGGGAGCTCGCCGATCTCGTCGAGGAACACGGTGCCGCCGTCCGCCGCCTCGAATGCGCCGACGCGATCGCGATCGGCGCCCGTGAACGCACCGCGGACGTGACCGAAGAGCTCGCTCTCGACGAGGTTCGGCGAGATCGCGCCGCAATCGACGACGACGAAGGGCTTGTTCGCGCGCGGACCGCGCTGGACGATCTCCGTGGCGACGAGCTCCTTGCCGGTGCCGTTCTCGCCGTAGATGAAGCAGTTGATGTCGCTCGCGGCCACCTTCTCGAGGAGGGCGAAGAGCTTCCGCATTGCGCGGCCAGTGCCGGTGAGCGCACCGAAGCTCGGCATCATCGGCACGAGCGTCCGACCGGCGGGCGCATTCGCGACGATGCGGATGACCGACTGGCCGAGCGAGAGTATCGCCTCGGTGGGAAGCACCGCGCCGAGGATGGTCAGGTCCTGGAGGCGGGTCCCGTTCAGCGAGCCCGAGTCCTCGATGCGCCAACCCGCGGGCGGACCCGCGTTGGGCACGATGCGGCAGTGGAAGCGCGAGACCGCGGGATCGTCGAGCACGAGGTCGTTCGACGCGTGGGTCCCGATGCGGCAGACGTCGCCTTCGTGCACGAGCACGCGCTGGACGGTCTTGCCGGCCTCGCGCTCCACGGTGAGCGTGAGCCCGGCTTGCGCGATGTCGATGAGCGGACGAAGCGGCACCGTTCCGAGACGACCGCCGCGCGCCGGCACGCTGTCGGGTGCTTCCGATGTCTCTTCCGGCGGACCGAGCGGAGGCGCAGGGGTGTCGCGCACCGAACGCGGCGGCGGACGAGACGGGCTCGGACGGGGGGGTGCGGGCGGGCGCTGCGGAGGGTCTGCCGCCATACGGGTGTCATCATACGCCGGGACGGGCGCGCGTAGTAGCCCACCGTTGCGCTAACCTGTCGGGATGAAGGCGATTTGGAAGGACACGGTGCTCGCGGAGAGCGACGACACGGTCGTGGTCGAAGGCAACCATTACTTCCCGGCGAGCGTGCTCGCACGCGACCACTTTCGGCCGAGCGACACGCACACGAACTGCCCATGGAAGGGCACCGCCAGCTACTACGACGTCGTGGTCGGCGGCGAGGTGAACAAGGACGCAGCGTGGTTCTACGAGACGCCCAGCGAGAAGGCGGCGGCGATCAAGGACCGCGTCGCGTTCTGGAAGGGCGTGAAGGTCGTCGCGTGAGTCTCCGAACGTGCGAGGCATGAGCGACCCGAGCGACCCGAGCCACCGGAGCGACGAACGCTTCGCCGCCGTCGACGACTACTTCACGCGCGCGCTCCATCCCGCCGATCCCGCCCTCGACGCGGCGCTCGAGGCGAGCACCGCCGCCGGTCTGCCGCCGCATCACGTGTCCGCGGCGCAGGGAAAGCTCCTCATGCTGATGGCGCTCATGCAGCGCGCCAAGAACATCCTCGAGATCGGCACGCTCGGCGGCTACAGCACCATCTGGCTCGCTCGTGCGCTGCCCGAGAATGGACGCATCGTGACGCTCGAGGCCGATCCGAAGCATGCCGAGGTCGCGCGCTCCAACATCGCGCGCGCCGAGCTCTCCGACCTCGTCGACATTCGCGTCGGTCGTGCGCTCGACACGCTCCCGCAGCTCCTCGAGGAGAAGCCGCGTTACTTCGACATGATCTTCATCGACGCCGACAAGCCGAGCAACCCCGACTATCTCGAGTGGGCGCTCAGGCTCTCGCGGCGCGGCACGGTCATCGTCGCCGACAACGTCGTCCGCGACGGCGCCGTGACGGACGCGTCGAGCAAGGATCCCAACGTCGTCGGAGTCCGGCGCTTCGTCGATCTCCTCGCGCAGGAGACACGCGTGAGCGCGACCGCGATACAGACGGTGGGAACGAAGGGCTGGGACGGATTCGCGATCGGAATCGTCGTCGCGAATCCGTGACCCCACGCTCCTAGCAGTGCGAGACGAGGTAGACGACGGCGAGGATCGGGATCGGGATACCGAGCAGCCAGGCGAGTCCGTACTTCATGATCAATCTCCGGGTATGGGAGCGGTGATTCCGCTCACGGAGACATGGAGCAATCTACGGGCCGTCGAAAATGCCGTTTTCGGCCCTTTTCCCCCGCGATCCGCATGACTTTTCGCCCCAGCTGCGCGCGAAGTCCGCGCGTCGTGCGCAAGACGAGGTGTGAACCTCAACCAGTCTCGGGCTTCACGCTCACCGTTCGACCCGCGAGCGCGGCATCGGCCTCGAGAGAGAGGAGCCGCACGCGCCCTGTGGCTGCGATGCGTCCCGTCGCGTCGGTGACCGTGCCTTCCCAGACCTGCGTGCGCTTCCCCCGCGTCAGCGGCTTCGCCGTCACGCGCAACGTTCCCTCGCGGACCGCGTGGAGGAACGAGGTGTGATTCTCGAGCCCGACCACGGAGCGTCCCAGCGGCATCGCGAAGAGCGCCGCGCCGACCGACGCGACCGTCTCGATGATGCCGGCGTGAACGCCACCATGCACGATCCCGTAGGGCTGGAGGTGCGACGGGCCGATCGCAAGCTCCGCGATCACTTCGTTCTCGTTGGCGCTGACGAAGCGCAGGCCCATGGCGGTGTTCCAGCCGTCACGCGTTGCGTTGAGCATCTCTGCGAAGTCTTCGGCCATGGGCGCACCTTAGCGCGGATAGGATGGCGCGCATGACGGTGCCGCTCGACGGCTTCGCGATGTCGCCGATGACCTTCGACGCCAAGACCCGCGACGTCTATCGTCGCGGCTCGGGACCAGGCGTCATCGTGATGCACGAGATCCCCGGGATCACGCCGGAGGTCGCGCGTTTCGCGCGCATCGTCGCAGACGCGGGGTTCACCGTGTTCTTGCCGCAGCTGTTCGGCACGCCGGGTCGGAAGATGACTCCTCTCTATGCCGGCGCCGAGATGGCGCGCGCGTGCATCAACCACGAGTTCCGCGTCTTCGCCGCGAACGAGACGAGCCCCATCATCTCGTGGCTGCGCGCGCTCTGCGCGGCGGCGCATCTCGAGCTCGGCGGACCGGGCGTCGGTGCGATCGGCATGTGCCTCACCGGGAATTTCGCGCTCGCGCTGATGGTCGACGAATGGATGATGGCGCCTGTCCTGAGCCAGCCGTCGTTGCCGGTCGGTCTCTCACGCTCCTCACGTCGGGGCCTGCACATCTCGAGCGACGATCTCGACGTCGTGAAGCGCCGCGCGGCCGCGGGCGTTCCGCTCCTCGCCATGCGTTTCACGAACGACCCGATGTGCCCGGGCGCGCGCTTCGATCGCCTGCGTGAAGAGCTGGGCGATCGCCTGGAGGCCATCGAGATCGACTCGGGACCGGGCAACGCCGCACGCATTCCGCGCAGTGCGCACTCCGTGGTCACGACCGATCTCGTCGACGAGACGGGCCACCCGACGCGCGTGGCGCTCGATCGCGTGCTCTCGTTCTTCGCGGAGCGCCTCCGCGGCGTGTGATTTGCACGCGCCCGCGCGCAATGAAGACCACTCCCTACGCGTCTGCCGCAGCGGTTCTTGGCGTCCTCGGAATGATGGCGGGTTGCAAGGATCAACCGGCGCCCGGATCGCAGCCGCCCTCGCAGCAGCCTCCCCAGACCTCCACAGTGACGAACGCCAGTGTAGAGAATGGCCTCAGGGACAACGCCAGGGAGCATGGTCCGAAGCTCGCGACGTGGATGCCCGCCGGGACGCTGGAGACCGTCGCGCTCTTCGACGTCGCGATGCCGGCCGGGGTGACCGTCTCGCACGCAGGTCGCATCTTCGTGAACTTCCCGCGCTGGGGTGACGACGTGCAGTTCACCGTCGCCGAGGTGAGGAACGGCAACCCGGTCGCGTTCCCCGACGAAGCCATCAACCGCGTGCCCACCGGAAAGCTCGAGACGGGCTTCGTCTCCGTGCAGAGCGTCGTCGTCGATCCGTCGGATCGCCTCTGGGTGCTCGACACCGGCAGCATCAAGATGGCGAAGTCGGAGCTCGGCGGTCCCAAGCTCGTCGGGATCGATCTCCAGAAGAACGCCGTCTTCAAGACCATCGTGTTCCCGCGCGACGTCGCGCTCGCGACCAGCTACCCGAACGACGTCCGCTTCGATCTCAAGCGTGGCAAGGGCGGTATGGCGTTCATCACCGACTCCGCCGCCGAGGGCTCGAACGGGATCATCGTCGTCGATCTCGACTCCGGTAAGAGCTGGCGCAAGCTCGTCGATCATCCGAGCACGAAGGGCGAGAAGGGCTTCCTCCCCATCGTCGAGGGCCGCCCCGTCATGAGCCGCGAGCCCGGCAAGCCGCCGAAGAACATCGGCATGGGCTCCGACGGCATCGCCATCTCGGGCGACGGCAAGCTCCTCTATTACTGTCCGCTCGCCAGCCGGCGCCTCTATTCCGTATCGACCGACGCGCTCGCGAACGAGAAGCTGCCCGACGCAGAGGTGGCAAAGACCGTGAAGGACCTCGGCGAGAAGAGCGCGTCCGACGGGCTCGAGTCCGACGCCGAAGGTCGCGTCTACGTCACGAGCTACGAGGGCAACTCCATTCTCCGTCGCAAGACCGACGGCATGTACGAGACGCTCGTCTCCGACACGCGCGCGCTCTGGCCGGACACGTTGTCGCTCGCGAACGACGGCTTCCTGTACTTCACCGCGAACCAGCTCCATCGCCAGCCGCAGTACAACGACGGGAAGGACCTCCGGCAGAAGCCGTATGTCCTTTTCCGCGTGAAGGTCGACGGCACTCCCGTCAGCCTGAAGTAAGCGCCGGGCTCGGCACGCTCGGTGCATTGCCTCCGTCGAGACGGCGGAGGCACGATGAGCACCAACCACGAGATCACCGGCGACGACGACTTCGAGGCGAGCGATGCGAGCGATCGCCCTTCGTTCATGCGGGTCGAGACCTTTCTCGGGCAGATCGAAGCGCGCCGGCAACGGGTCCGGAGGACGCGCTGGCTCGCGTTCGCTGTCGCCACGGCGATCGGTGCTGTCGCAACCCTGACAGCCATGGGCATCGTCCCCGTCGAGGCGGAGAACGCCATCCTGTCCGCGAGCGCCGTGGTCGCGGGCTTCGCGCTCACGAAGGAATGATCAGGGCGCGCCGATCACCGCGCGCATGAGCTCGGCCGCGGTCCTCCGCAGCTCGGTGAGACGGCTCCTCGCGGCGATGGCCTCGACGTTCACGAGGAGCAGCTCGTCGATCCCGCCCACCACCGCGGTCGCCATCGCCTCGGTCAGCGGCCGCAGGTCAGGATTCGTCGTGCGGGTGCGCTCCACGAACTCGCGGAGCAACGCGGCGAACTTCGCATGACCACGTAGCCGCAGCGTGAGGGCGCGCGGACCCGCCGCCTGGATCTCGAGGAGGCACGCGCGGGTGAGCGCAGGATTTTCTTCGAGGGCCGACAGATATGCGTCGAGGCCGGCCTCGAGCTGCTGCTCCCACGACGCCGCGGGCGCGCGGAGCGCATGCTCGACGCCGGCGCGCAGGATGTCCGTCGCCTCGGCGTAGAGCGCGAGGAAGCACTCCTCCTTGTCGGCGAAGTGCTCGTAGAACGTCCGCTTCGACACGCGCGCGTGCTTCACGATGTGCGCGATGGTCGTGGACGCGTAGCCCCGCTGGGAGACCGCGGCCGCGAACCCCTCGAGCAAGCGAAGCCGATGGATGTCGGGGCTTTGCGTCCGCTCGTCCGCGGTGACGTCGATCTTTGTGCGCCCCGGGCCTTGCATCCTGGTACCGGATAGTACCATAGTCCTCGGTACGCGCTGGTACCAATCACGCGAGCAGGGAGAAAGAGCCGTGGTCGAACACAAGCCCCCCACGCACCCGACGCATGTCCGCGTTGCCATCGCAGGCAGCGGCTTCGGCGGTCTCGGCACCGCCATCCGTCTCGCGCAGTCGGGCATCGACGACTTCCTGGTGTTCGAGCGCTCGAACGACGTCGGAGGCGTCTGGCGCGACAACACGTATCCGGGCTGCGCATGCGACGTCGAATCTCATCTCTACTCCTTCTCGTTCGCGAGGAACCCGGAGTGGACCCGGAGCTTCTCGCCCTCGAAGGAGATCCACGGCTACCTCCGGGCGTGCGCGGAGCGCTTCGGGATCCTTCCGCGCGTTCGCTTCGATCACGAGATCCACGCGGCGACGTGGGACGACGACGCGCAGCGATGGCGTCTCGAGACGAAGCACGGCGTCTATACCGCCGACGTGTTCGTCGCCGCCGTCGGCGGGCTGAGCGAACCGGCCATCCCTTCCCTCCTCGGCCTCGAGACGTTCGCCGGCACCACGTTCCACTCCGCACGCTGGAACCACGAGCACGTCCTCGCCGGCAAGCGCGTCGCGGTGATCGGAACGGGCGCGTCGGCCATCCAGTTCATCCCGGCCATCCAGCCCGAGGTCGCGCGGCTCACCATCTTCCAGCGCACGCCGCCGTGGATCGTTCCGCGCAAGGATCGCGCGCTGACCGATCGCGAACGACGCGTGCTCCGCAGCTCGAATTCCGCGCAGTGGCTCCTGCGCGCTCGCATCTACGTGCTGCGCGAGCTGATGGCGCTGCCGTTCTTCGATGAGCGCATCGCGAAGATCGCGCAGAAGCTCGCGGAGAGGCACCTCGCGCGACGCGTTCGCAATCCGAGGCTCCGCGAGAAGCTCACGCCGAGCTACACGATGGGCTGCAAGCGCATCCTCCTCTCGGACGACTACTTCCCCGCCGTGACGAAGCCGAACGTGGACGTCGTCACCGACTCCATCGCGGAGATCCGTCCCGAAGGCGTCCTGACGAAGGACGGCACGCTGCACGCGGTCGACACCATCATCTTCGGCACCGGCTTCCACGTGCAGAAGTATCCGTTCGCGAAGCGCGTGCACGGCAAAGGCGGCCGCTCCCTCGCCGAGACATGGAAGGATCGGATGACCGCGCACCTCGGCACCACGGTGTCGGGCTATCCGAACTTGTTCTTGCTCCAGGGTCCCAACACCGCGCTCGGGCACACCTCGGTCATCACCATCCTCGAGAGCCAGATCGAGCACGTCGTCAACGCGGTCCAGCATCTCGCGAAGGAGGGCCTCGCCTCGGTCGAGCCGCGCATCGAGGCGCAGCAAGCGTTCGTCGATCACGTCGATGCGAAGATCCAAGGCTCGGTGTGGACGTCGGGCGGCTGCAAGAGCTGGTACCTCGACGCCCAGGGAAGGAACTCGACCCTGTGGCCGGGTTTCACGTTCACGTTCAAGAGACGTGTCGAGCGATTCGATCCGTCGGAGTATGTCTGCATGCCTCGAAGCTCTCGCACCGCGCAGATCGAGGCGCCGGGCGTCCTCGCCACGAACGTCACGAAACTGGAGGCCGCGCATGGTTGAGAAGCACGAGGGCCGCGATCCGGCTCCGCCGCGAACCATCGCCGATCGTCTCGGCGCGCTCTTCATGAAGGGCCTCTGCTCGCTGCCCGAGAGCGTGCAGCTCGCGCTCTCCGGCAAGAAGGCCATCGTCATCGACGGGCACACGCTCGCTCCGGAGCTGCAGCTGCTCCTCGCCGCGAACGAGAAGCGCGGACAGATGGTGCTGACGACACCGGAGGCGCTGCGGACGCAGCAGAAGAAGGCGGCGCTCCTCATCTCCGGACCGCCGACACGCGTCGCGAGCGTGCGCGACCTCGAGGTCGACGGCGCGGTGGGCAAGCTGAAGGCTCGCCACTATGCGCCCGCCCGCGGCGATGGCGCGCCGCTCCTCCTGTTCTTCCACGGCGGCGGCTTCGTGTTCGGCGATCTCGACACGCACGATTCGCCGTGTCGCGTGCTGTGCCGTCACGGCGGCATGCACGTGCTCGCGGTCGAGTACCGCCTCGCGCCGGAGAATCGCTTCCCTGCGCCCGTCGAGGATGCACGCGCCGCTCTGCGCTGGGCCCAACAGCACGCGGCCGAGCTCGGCGCGGATCCCGCGCGCGTCGGCATCGGCGGCGACAGTGCCGGAGCCAACCTCTCCGCCGCCGTTGCACAGCTCGCCGCGGCCGACGGCGCTCCGCCCGCATGTCAGCTCCTCATCTATCCCGCGGTCGATCGCACGCATCCGTATCCGTCGCTCGATCTCTTCGCGGAGGGGTTCTTCCTCACGCGCGCATCGATCGCGTGGTTCCACGGCCAGTACAGCGGAGCGCCGGGAACGCACGATCGCGATCCGCGCCTCGGCCCCTTGCACGCCGAGTCGCTCGCGGGTCTCGCGCCGGCGCTCGTCGTCACGGCCGGCTTCGATCCATTGCGCGACGAAGGCGAAGCGTATGCCGCTGCGCTCCTCGCTGCGGGGAACACCACCGTGCTGCGTCGCTTCGACTCGCTCATCCACGGCTTCATCAACATGGTGGGCGTCAGCCCCGCGTGTCGCGATGCCGTCGTCGAGATCGCGGGAGCGACGCGCGCGCTCTTCGCGATGAACGCCGCGAACGCCCGCAAATCCCCGGCTGCCATGAAGACCGAAACACCGGCGAAGCCCGGCGCGAGGCCGTCGTGAAGTCGTTCCAGAACAAAGTCGCGGCCATCACCGGCGCCGCCTCGGGCATGGGTCGCTCGCTCGCGATCAACCTCGCGAAGCAGGGCTGTCATGTCGCGATCAGCGACGTCGACGAGAAGGGCCTCGCCGAGACCGCGAAGCTCGCCGACGGGCACGGCATGAAGGTCACGTCGAAGCGCGTCGACGTGGCGAACCGCGCGGAGGTCTACGCGTGGGCCGACGAGGTCGTGGCCGACCACGGCAAGTGCAACCTCGTCTTCAACAACGCCGGCGTCGGTTACGGCGCGTCGGTCGAGGGCTGCGAGTATCCCGACGCCGAGTGGGTGGTAGGGATCAATTTCTGGGGCGTCGTCTACGGCACGAAGGCGTTCCTTCCTCATCTGCGCGCCTCGGGCGAAGGGCACGTCGTCAATACGTCGAGCGTCTTCGGCTTGCTCGGGTTTCCCGGCCAGAGCACCTACAACGCGACGAAGTTCGCGGTGCGCGGGTTCACGGAGGCGCTCCGCATCGAGCTCGACATGACGAAGGCGCCGGTCAGCGCGACCAGCGTGCACCCCGGCGGTATCAAGACCAACATCGCGCGCACCGCGCGCATGAACAAGAGCGTGCTCGAGCTCGGCGTGAAGAAGATGGAGAACAACCACCTCCAGGTCGAGAAGCACTTCCGCACCACCGCCGACGACGCAGCCGCCATCATCCTGCGCGGCGTCCAGCGCAATGCGCGACGGGTGCTGGTCGGCACCGACGCCAAGATCTTCGACCTCGTGCAGCGCGTCGTGCCGTCGTCCTACCAGTGGCTCGTGATCAGAGCCGCGCGCCTCGCGATGCAGTGAGGGCGCTCGACCGTCAGGGAACGAACGCGCGGCACTCGCCGACGTTGCCGCGCTTCGCGAGCTTGCTGCACGAGCGGAACGCGTTGCGCGCTTCGGTGCCGTTGCCGGCGAGCTGATACGCGGCGCCGAGGATGAGCCACGCCTCGGCATCGGTGGGGTCGAGCTCGACGGAGTGTATGCCCGCCGCAGCGGCAGCGGCGGCAGCGCCGCCTTCGAGCAAGCGCCGCGCGTCCTCGCGAGCGACACGCGCGGCGGCCGGGGAGATCTCGGTGGGAGCGTCGGGCGCAACGGTCGGCGCAGGCGCAGGCGCTTCGGCGGAGGCGACCGCCGCGGGTGCCTCGGCCTTCGTGGCGACCGTCTCCGGCGGCGGAGGTGTGGACTTCGCGAGGGCCGTCGCGACCGGCGCACTCACCGAGGACGGCGCGCCGGTGGCGGAACGAACGAACGCGGCGATGCACACGACGACGGCGAGCGCGACGACGCCCAGCACGTGACGCGAGAACGCTCGCCTCCGCGCTGCGGCCGCGAGCGCGACCGGATCGAACGCGTTGACGTCGCCGCGAGCTACATGGTCGCGCTCGTCGTCGACCTCGACCGTGGCGGGCGGCGGCAGGCTCTCGCCGACGCGGAAGAAATCCGCGGCATCGTCATCGAACGTCGGCTCAGCCGCGATCGCGGCCGGCGCGAGCGCCGCAAGAGACGCCTCCGCCTCGACGGACACGATCGGCGTGACGGTAACGGCAGGCGCATCCGGTCGCGGCGCCCGCCTCGGACCCTCGCCGGGGATCGCCGTGGGGCGCGACGACATCGTCCCGGTGCGCTTCTCGAGCCATCGCGACGGACGCTTCAGCGCGCGGGATTTCCGGGTGTTTCGTCCGCGCGGGGCCGACTCGTCGTGCTCGTTCACGGAGGGTTAGTGCGCGCCCGCCGGGAAATGGGTCACGTAGAGGTTCGATTCGTAGGGTCATGTCGCACGACCCCGAGCTCCTCGGCGAGGATGGGATCGACCTCGATGGCGGCGCGGAGCGCCTTCTTCGCGAGGCGGACGCGGCTCCGCACCGTGTTCACCGGCGCCCCCGTCACGCGCGAGACTTCTTCGAGCGACCAGCCGAGCACGAACCGCAGCGCGATGGCCTCGGCCTGCTCGCCGGGAATGCGTGACAGCAGATCGCGCAGGCACTCCTTGAGGCGCGTCGAGTCCGCGGAGCGATCGGCGGCGTAGTCGGTGCTCGACGCGAGCGAATCGAGATCGACATCGTCCTCACGGCGACCGCGTGCCCGCCACGTGCGACGGGCAGCGGCGACGGCGGCCCGCACCGCGATGCGCGACGCGAAGTGCACCGGCTCGCACTCACCGCGAAACGCCGGCAGAGCCTGCAAGAAGCCGATGAGGGCTTGCTGCACGACGTCGTCGACATCGGCATGCGTGGTACCGAGCACCGCGTGCACGACGCGCGTCATGCGAGGCGTGACGGACGTGAGCAAGCGCTGCGTCGCGACGACGTCTCCGGTGAGCGCAGCCTGGACGAGCTGCCCCGCTTCCGACGTCATCGTGTGCGCAGGCCGCGCGGCAGGAGAGCGGTCGAGCTGCTCGAGGGTGGGGGGCATGGCGAGTGTCACCCCCTCAATGTGCCCTTCAGCTGTTTCGGCTTTCCTTCAACGGTGTGTTCGATTGTTAAGTCGCTGAATACCTATGGCGACCCGCCGTCACGCCGCGGCCGGAAGGCGCACACGGACGACGGTGCCTTCACCGACCTCGCTCGTAAATCCGATCGTGCCGCGATGCGCATCGACGACACGTCGCGCGAGCGCGAGGCCGAGGCCGAGCCCGCCGGTGGCGCGCGTGCGGCTCCGATCGGCCCTGAAAAACGGCTCGAACAGCCGCTCGAGGTCGGCCTCGTCGATCCCGATCCCGTGGTCCTGCACTTCGATGACGATCTCGTCGCCGTCGCGTCGCGCCTCGAGCGCGATCGATTTGGCCGGCTCGTCGGTGTACTTGTGCGCGTTGTCGAGGAGGTTGTCGATCACGCGCCGGAGCAGAACGGCATCCGCCATGACGTCGGGAAGGTCCTTCGCGAGGTGCACCTCGAGCGGCCGCTTCGGATGAGCGGCCTGGAACCGACTGACGGACTTCTCGAGCAGCGTACGCGTGTCGAGCCGCTCCGCGCGAACCAGCATCGCGGGTCGCGAATTCGGTGAGCTCGCGTCGAGGGCGAGCCTTGCCGACGAGAGCACGTCGTCGACGATTCGCTCCAGCTCGGCGAGGTCCTGCGCGATCTCCGCGATGGATGCGACGACGTCGCGCGGGTCGGCTTCGTTGGCGAGATCGAGCGCGACGCGAATACGTGCGAGCGGCGTGCGAAGCTCGTGCGAGACGTTGGCGAGCAGCTCGCGCTCGGTCTGCAACAGCTTGCCGATGCGGGCGGCCATGTCGTCGAACGCCTTCGCCACCTCGCCGATCTCGTCGGAGCGCTTCATGTCGGCGCGCACGTCGAGGCTGCCTGCGCCGAACGCGCGTGCGGCTCCCGCGAGCCGCTGCAGTGGTCGCGCGAGCGATCGCGCGGTCAGCATCGCGGCAATTCCGACGACGAAGAACGCGACGATGCCGGGAAAACCGAGCCACGGCGGCACCGGGGGTCGACCCTTCGCATGAACGGTGTACTCGAGGCGGGCCTTGCGCCCGTCCCGCATCGCGATGGGCGGGCTCACGCGCAGCGGATGCTGGGCGGCGTACGCGGCATCGACCTGCAGACCGGCATGGGCGAGCATGTGGCCTTCTCCGTCACGAACGTCGACGGTCCACGAGAGCAGCCGAGCGATCCGATCGATCTCCGCTTGCAGCGCGACCGGATCGTCGATGACCCGCGCGACGCCGTCCGCCACGAACTCGCCTTGCGCCGTCCACGGCGGCGTCGGACGGTGCGCGCGATGATCGATCTCCATCGCGGCAGCGACCACGAGGAACTGGAGGATGCCGATGAGATAGATCCGTAGCGCGAGCCGCGACGGAATGAACATGCGGACAAACGGGGGCACGTTACGCCGCTGCTTCCACCGCGAGCATGTAGCCGACGCCACGCACGGTCTTGATGAGACGAGGATTGCGCGGATCGTCGCCGAGCTTGGCGCGGAGATGCGAGACGTGGACGTCGATGGAACGATCGAACGCCTCCTCCGCGCTGCCGCGGACGATGTC
>JAXDMI010001010.1:0-2871 GCA_034666145.1 Myxococcales bacterium
GGACGTCCGCGAGCGAATCCGAGATCGGATAGGTGCCGACGGCAGGGATCGGATCGACGGCCGCCGAGAACACGACTTCGAGCACCCTCGTACCGACGTTGGCGTTCGCCTTGTCGCACGCGCTGACGAAGCTCGTGAGCATGATGCCGCGCGTCTGACGGTTCCCGGTGGGTGAAAACCGGTCGTACGAATACGCATCCCGCACGGTGAAGCCGACCGTGCTCGTGACGTAGGTCGCCGCGTCCGGGGAGACGGGGTCTTCGACGGGACCGGCGTCCATCGCGTCGGCTCGCCGGCCATCGCTGGCGTCGGTGGCATCGTCGGAGGCACCATCGGACGATCCCGTGGCCGCATCGACGCTCGGCGTCGCTTCGGCGTCCGCCAGCGGGTCGACCACCTGCGCCGGACGCGAGCCCAGGTCTTGGCTCGTCGTGCACGCAGCCATCGCGGCAGCGAGCGTGAGGGAGGGCGCGAGTACGAATGTGAGGAGAAGCTTCTTCATTTCCGAGGTGCTTGTGCTCATCGTTCGAGATCCGTCACCGGCAGTCTCACGGTCTCACGGAACGCCCGCGTCGAGCGCAACATCCAGGGCCGGCACGAGCATGCTCCTCGGGAAGTCCTTGCGAAACTGCGACGTCCTCGCTTCCGCCTCGGGCTTGCGACCCGCAGCGACGAGCGCCTGGACGAGCACCACTTCGCGCTCTTCGGCGAGATAGCCGTGTGGCCACTTCGCCGCGTGCTCCTCGGCCGCCGCGATCGCGTCCGTCGTGCGGCCTCGAGCGAGCGCCGCGCGCGCAACGTCGAGTAGCTCGCGTTCCCTGACGAGATCGCCTCGCTTCGGCGCCGTCGGTGCCGTGTCGTGCATCGAAGCGGTCGTGCTCGGCGACGCCTGCGGAGGAGCAGGAGTGAGCGGCAGAGGCGCAGCGGACTGCGTCGGTAGCGCGCGAACGGCCGGCTCCACGACGGGAACGGGATCCGGTCGGCGCGCTCTGTTCTCATAGACGACGGCGGTCGTCGCGGCGCCTGCGACTCCTCCGACCGCGAACGCGGCGAGGGCTAGCGCGACGAGCTTCTTCGCGTGGACAGCCGCGAGAGCTGCCGCCACCGGCGAAGGAGCGGGCGAAGGAGCGGGCGCAGGAGTCGGCGCAAGAGCAACGGCGGTCTCGACGCGCTCGAGGACCTCGGTCTTCAGCGCCGTATCCTCGGGATGGGCGTCGCGCTCGAGCGCCAGCAAGGCCTCCACATCGGGCGGCAGCGGAGACAGCGGCTCGGAGCTCATCTCGATCCCCCCTTCTGCTGCTGGAGATCGGCAATCGCTGCCCGGAAGTCGGCGCGACCGAGCCGTATCCGCGAGTAGACGGTGTTGACCGGGACCGCGAGCTGCGTCGCGATCTCCGGAGCGTCGAAGCCTTCGAGATCGTGCATGACGACGACGGTGCGGCGATCGAAGTCGAGACGAGCCAGCGCGCGGAGGATCAAGTCGCGCGCCTCGAGTCGCGGAGAGCTCTCGGTGCGCAGGTCGACGGCTTCGACCGACGTGTGGGAGTGGTTTCGAGACAGCCTTCGATAGTTGGACGCGTAGCGCACCGCGAACGAGAACAGCCAGGGACGAAGCGGCCGCGTCGCATCGTAGGTCGCGAGTCGTTCGTGCACGGCGACGAAGAGCTCCTGCGCGACGTCCTTCAGATCCGCTTCCCGGACGCCGAGGCGCCGGAGAGCACGACATGCGTAAGCGAACTCTGCGTCGAAAACGGCGCGAAATTCGGGGGAAAGCACCGCTTCGGGCGGCGAGCTGGCAGGCACGTCGTAGTCACTTGTCGCCATCCTCACGAAACCGTCACGGGACCGCGACGACGACCCCGATTTCGATTCCGCCCAGCACGGGAGGCGCGGTCCACACCGACCTGCCGTCGATCACGAACGATGTCCTCACGAGGGGAAGCTCCGCGGAGAGGAGGCCGCGAAGCGCCACCGCCGTCGAGAGCGCGACCTCGTATCCCGCCCGCGCGCCGAGCGTACCGAACGTCGACGTCCGGAGCATCGGGTCCTTCACGTCGAGCGCCATTCCCTGCATGACTCCGATGCGGCCCAACCCGCACGCGCTCGCGCGACGCAGATGCGCGCACGTCGCGAGCAGCGCCGAGAACGCGTTGGCCTCGAGTCGATCGCCGGCATCGACACGTGTCGGCCCCGGCGTCGCCTCGGCGCGCCCGGAGAGCTCGACGGAGAGAGCGCGTCGCCGCAGACCGACGCCGATCGTGCCACCCGCAGATGCGCCTGGGGTCAGGCCCACTCCGGCGACGGCTCCGGCCGCGCCGAACAACGTGATTCGAGACGCCGCCGGAGGCTCGACGGCATCGGCAGCGGGCAGAGCGGCCGGGGCCGGCGCAGCGACCACAGCGGGAGTGAGCGGCGCGGGAGCCGGCTCGACGTCTTGCGCATGCGGATCGATCGGCGGCTCGCTTGCCTGCGCGCTTCGCACCGGGTCGAGCGCGATCGCGACGGCGACGGCCAGCGCGGCCGTGACGGGCTCGCACTCGTCGACGGCGCCATCGAGATCGCGAACGCCTGATTCGCTTTGACCGACGCGCGTGACCTCGGCATGGCCCCGGAGGCCCGTAGAAGTCGCGCTCAGACGAACGGAAACGCGGTGAAGCCCTCCCGTCGAAAACGGCTGATATCCGAGCCGCGCAGCGACCTTCCGGCGAAACGACTCCTCGTCAGGGCATCGCAATGCAGCGCCGCTGACGACGTAAGAAAGCGTCGCGCTCTCGAGCCTCTCCTCCCCAGCCTCCGCCGTCGTCGCGCAACACAGCACGCCGAGAAGAGAGACCGCGGAGGCGCGGAGGTACGGAGGCCACACGGAGATCA
>JAXDMI010001011.1:0-14699 GCA_034666145.1 Myxococcales bacterium
CGCGACGACGGTGCTCGTCACGGGCCCGAACTCGGGCGGCAAGACGCGGCTCTTGCAGTCGCTCGGCCTCGCGCAGCTGATGGCGCAGTCGGGGCTGTTCGTGCCGGCTCGCTCCGGAGCGCTCGCGCTCGCACCGGGCCTCGTCGTCTCGCTCATCGAGGAGACGAAGGCGGATCAGGCCGAGGGACGTCTCGGCACAGAGCTCCTGCGCATCCGCCAGCTCTTCGAGCGCCTGCCGCCCGGTGCGATGGTCATCCTCGACGAGCTCTGCTCGGGTACCAACCCGTCGGAGGGCGAGGAGATCTTCGAGCTCGTCGTGCGCATGCTCACGCGCCTCGCACCGCAGGCGTTCATCACGACGCATTTCCTCACGTTCGCCTCGAGGCTCGAGCGCGAGCGCACGATCGAGGACCTGCGCTTCCTGCAGGTGGAGCTCGGACACGAGCAGCAAGCGACGTATCAGTTCGTCCCCGGCGTCGCGCAGACGTCGCTCGCGGGGCATGCTGCCGCGAGGCTCGGCGTCACCCGCGATCAGCTGATGTCGCTCATCGATCGCAACACCGCGCAAGCGAAGGTCCAGGCGAGAGCGCAGGTCGCGGCCGGCGCGCCGAGGCACGACTGAGCGTCGACATGGCGACGTTCCTCACCACCCGCAAGATGGATCCCGCGCTCGCGGCGCGCATCGAAGCGAGCGTGCGCGGTCGCGATCGCAAGGCTGCGGGCGCGACGCTGCCGCCGCGCCTCGTCGCCGTGGTGCGCTTCGCGGTCATCCTCGCCGCCGTGATCATGACGTGCTCGTTCGCCATCGCCCGCCGTCACGAGCGAAAGGAGATCGACGGCACGAAGGCGGCGTTGCTCGCTACCGTGCACGGCAAAGCGGCAACGCTCACCGCGGAGGATCGCGGCGCCGTCGGGAGGATGGAGTCGTGGCTCGTGCGCTTCTCGGGTCCGTACGAAGGCGATCTCGTGGCCGACGAGCTGCGTTCGTCCGGCGCATTCGCGGCGCTGCTGGCGCGCCCCTCTGTCTACGTCCGCGGCCCCGTCGCCATGTTCGCCGACCCGATCAAGATCGCGGAGACGTCGGCCGCGTCCGCCAAGGACTCGCTCCTCTTGTGTCTGCTCGAGCCGCCCGCATCGCGGCTCGAGAAGGTCATGCTCCCCGAGGTGCGCATCGCCTACGGACGAGGCGTGACACTGGAAGAGCACACCGCGCGCGTGCGCCGTCTGCACGAGGCCGAGGTGGGCTTGCCGTTCCTGCACCCGCGTTGGTCGGAGCGCGTGGTGAACGCCGAGGATCCGAACGACCTCGCACGTTTCCGGCGCGAGCTCGATCGCGCGCCCATCGATCGCGCAAAGCAGGCCGCGCGGGCCGCCGTGCTCGTCCTCGCGATGGACGAGCCGAGCGACGGCGGCGGCCCCACCGAGCTCGACGGCGAGCGCGCACATGCCGTGCGGATCGGGATCGTCGATCTCGCCGCCGCGCGGCCGTTGCTCCGCCTCCGCAAGCTCGTCGACCCGACCTGGATCTCGCTCGCGAAGAAGTCGGAATTCGCGTCGGGGCTCGACGGGTGCGGCCTCGCGCTCGACGTGCACGAGAGCGTCGGAAAGCGCTAGCGCGTGGCGGACTTCGGTCTGCGGCGGAGCCCGAATTTCTCGATCCGGCGACGGATGGTGCTGCGGTCGATGTGGAGCACGCGCTGCGCCTCGCACTGGTTGCCGTGCGTGCGCTCCAGCACGCCGCGCATGTACCAGGCGATGACCTCGTCTTCAGTGGCCTCGAACGCGAGGATGCGTTCGGGAACGTCGTCCACCTTTCGCACTTGTATGTATCTACATATAACCGCCAGGTCCCGCAACCCGGACCAAGCGCACTGCTTGCGCAGATCGCGCAAAAAGCAGGGCTCTGGACCCCGCCCGTTGACCTCGACCGGGATGCTCGGTAGTCACTGACCGTCGGTCACTGACCCGCGGTCATCTAAACTGACCGCGACTGCCCGATCCCAGGAGGCACGCGATGCTCGTCACGCAGTCCAGGCACAATGCTCTCGCGTCGGTGTTCGCCGGCCTCGCTCTCATGGTCTCCGCGTGCGGCATGTCGTCGAGCGGCGAAGGTGCTCCCGTCGCTCCCGCCGGAGCGCCCGCACCGCCGTCAGGCGCGCCCACCGCCGATCCCGGAACGCCGCCGCCCGCGGGCGCGACGGGAACGAGCACGCCGTCGGTGGTGGCGGGCGCGCCCATCGTCGCGCCGGAGCGCACGTGGACCTGGGTCGACATCGCCGGTGCGACGTGCGCGGACGGCTCTCCGACCGGCATCGGCGTGAACCTCACCAAGGACTCCGACGATGTCCTCGTGTTCCTCGAGGGCGGCGGAGCGTGCTGGGACGCCGCATCGTGCTGGGGCCCGGCGCCCACCGCGTTCAACGTGCTGACCGGCTACGGCAAGACGCAGTTCGACACCGATCCGCAGATCCCGGCGATCTACCTGCTCGATCGCTCCGACAGCGACAACCCGTTCCGCGACAAGAACATCGTCTACGTGCCGTACTGCACGGGCGACTCGTTCTCCGGCGACAAGGTCACGACGTTCAATTACCTCGGCATCGATCACGAGACGCACTTCAGCGGCCACAAGAACATCGACCTCTATCTCTCGCGGCTGCTCGGCACGTTCCCGAAGACGACGCGCCTATGGCTCGCGGGCGACAGTGCGGGCGGCTTCGGCGCCTCGTTCAACTTCGGGACGTTCCAGGAGGCGTTCACGAAGGCCCGCGTCGACGTGATCGACGACTCGGGTCAGCCGATCGATCCGGATCCGGCGAAGTGGGCGCAGTGGCGCTCCGTCTGGAACATGCAGCTCCCTGCCGACTGCGCGGACTGCACGAAGGGCCCGTCCGCGTTCGTCGACTATTACCGCGCAAAGTACCCAACCAATCGTTTCGGGCTCATCTCGTTCGACTACGACGTGATCATCGCGCCGTTCATGTCGCTCAGCCTCACGCAGTTCCACGACGAGCTCACGTCGATGCTCGATCACTTCGACACGTCGTTCACCAACGGGCACTACTTCGTGCTGCCGGGTGCCTCGCACGTCGGTCTCGTGACGCCGACCACCGAGCTGAAGACGTGGGTGAAGGCGATGGTCTCGGGCAGCACGAACTGGGACAGCGTTCGTCCCTGAGCGGTCCCTGAGCCGTAGCTCGCGGCGCGTCGCGAATCGCTACGCGCCGGCCGCCTTCTTCTTCGGCTTCTTCCCCGCCGTCTTCTTCGAGGGCTTGCCGGAGGGCGCGGCCTTGTCGGCCGACGATGCCTTCTTCGTCGCGGGGTCCTTGCCGGCGGAGAACGGCGGGATGATGTCGGAGCCGTTGTCGGCCGATGAAACGGCCGCGGGCTTGGGCGCCTCGGGGGTGGTGCCCGCGTTGGCCGTGTCGGACGTCAGATCCGGGGCGCCCGATCCAACTCGTAGGATGTCGGTCGCATCGACGGACGGCGCCTTCGCTTCCGGGGCGGCACCGCCACACGCGGCGGTGAGCGCGAACAGGAAGGAAAAACCAACGGCTACCAGGGCTCGCGTACCGAACGATCGCATGGGGAAGACCTCTGATTTCGGCGCCGGCGATCCCATTCGCGCGTGCGTCGCAGGGCCTGTCGCAAGAACCGGGCACAACGAGAGCGGCCATTCGCGGTGATCTGTCCTCGGGGTGGATCGCGCGCGGTCCGCCGTCGGTCCGCTATCATCGGGCCCGCGCATGGAAGCCACCGGTCGCCTCTCGCGCCTCGCACCGGGGCAGCGCTTCGGCGCGTACCTCGTCGAGGATCGCGTCGGCGAGGGCGGCATGGGCGCCGTGTATCGCGCGGTCGACACGAAGCTCGGGCGAACGGTCGCGCTCAAGGTGATTCGCACCGAGGGGGCGGACGGCGCGACGGCGGACGTCATCGCGCGCTTCCTGCGCGAGTCGCGGGTGGGAGCGTCGCTGGCGCATCCCAACATCGTCGTCGTGTTCGAGGCGGGCGCGATCGGCGACTGCCCGTACCTGGCGATGGAGTGGATCGACGGCATGGCGCTCGCGGACTGGATGGACCGCGGCCCCGCCGTGTTCGGTCAGGCGCAGCGGCTCGACGTGCTCGAGGCGGTCGCGGATGCGCTGGCCCATGCGCATTCGAAGGGCGTGATTCATCGCGACGTGAAGCCGACGAACGTGATGCTCGATCAGCGTGGCCGAACGCGTCTGGTGGACTTCGGCATCGCGAAGCCGACGTCGGCGCTCGGGCCGGGCACGCAGATGCTGCCGACGCATGCGCGCGCGCTGCTCGGGACGCCTGCGTACATGGCGCCGGAGCAGATGCTGTCGCCGTCGGTCGATGCGCGTGCCGATCAGTTCTCGTGGGGCGTGATGGCGTACGAGCTGCTCTGCGATGCGCATCCCAACGAGACGGTGCCGCCGGACGGCCCGCCGTTCCCGGTGGCGAAGGCGAGGCCGCTCGGATGGTCGAGGCCCGACATCCCCGACGCGCTGGCAGCGGTGGTTCATCGCGCGATGAGCTACGAGCCGGGCGCGCGCTTCGGCTCGATGGAAGAGGTGCTGTACGGGATGCGCGCGGCGCGATCGACGGCGGCGCAAGGGCCGTCGGCGCATGCGTCGACGCCGCCGCCGTACGTGGGCGGTCCGGGCGCGCATCCGTATGCGGGGCAAGCGTCGCCGTATGACGCGACGGCGCAGGCGTATCGGCAAGCGGGCTCGACGGTAGCGCGTGCGAACGAGACGCAGGCGCCGGCGCCGGCGCCGCTGATGTCGAGCGCACCGATGCAGGCGATGTCGAATGCGCCGGGCGCGATGCAGGCGCTGTCGAATGCGCCGGGCGCGATACCGGCGCCGCGGCGCTTTCCGTGGGTGGTGGTGGCGGGGGTGCTCGCGTCGTTGCTGGTGGTCTCGGGCGGGGGCATCGCGCTCCTGCTGTTGTCGGTACAGGGCGGAGGCGCGGCGTTGCCGTCTTTGCCGTCGCTTCCGGGACCCGCGGGCGCGCTGGGTCCGAAGTCCGCGTTCATCGAGGCGCTGGACCTGAAGTTCGCGAACGCGTCGGCGGCGGAGGTGGCGAAGTCGAAGGCCGCAGTCGAGACGAAGCTGACGTCGTGCTTCGACGCGCATGTGTCGAAGGAATTGTCGTTCAGCACGCGGATCTTCGTGGTCGCAGACGGCCGCATCACGAAGGCCGACGACCTCCAGGTCTGCAAGGAGCAGCATCCGGGCTTCTACTTGTGCACGGAGCGCGTGAACGCAGCCAAACCGAAGTCGGGCTTCCCGACGGTCCCGGAGAGCGTGTTCGCGTGCGTGGATCGCGCGTTTACGTCGTCGCGGCTGCCGCGGGTGATCGTGGATCCGGGGGAGGCGACGACGCACGCGGATCTTCACGTGCAGGTGCGGTGAACGGGGGCGAGGGCGGGCGCGGGCGCGAGAGCGGGCGCGAGAGCGAGAGCGGATGCGGGCGCGCGGCGCGCGGCGCGCGGGCGCGAGAGTGGCTCGGGAGCGGGAGCGCGTGCGGGTGCGGATGCGGAGGCGGATGCGGAGGCGGGACACGACGCGAGAGCGGATGCGGGGCGTGTGAGCGCGGATGCGGGACGTGCGAGCGAGCGCGGGGGCGGGACGCGCGATGCGCACGCGGAAGCCTCGTGCACGCGCGCGGCGCGCGCAGGAGCCGGGACTACGCGCGTGGCAGGAGGGGGCGCCGGGACTACGCGCGCGGCGTCGACGGGCACCGGAGGAGGCACGCGGCGCGAGGGCCGCCGGGAGTACGCGCGCGGCAGGAGCTGCCGCCGGGAGTACGCGCGTGGCATGAGCTGCCGCCGCGAGCACGCGCGCGGCAGGAGCTGCCGCCGGGAGTACGCGAGCGGCATGAGCTGCCGCCGCGAGTACGCGCGCGGCATGAGCTGCCGCCGCGAGCACGCGCGCGGCAGGAGGGGCCGCCCCGGACGGTAGCCCGCGCGGCGGGCGCGCAGGGCGCGAGCGAAACGGAGCGTGTGCCACGGGTGCCCGAATGCTGTGCCAGGAGTGCGACGTCGTCCGAAGCGAAGCGCGTCTGTGCCGTCGAGTGCCACGCTTGCGACGCGCGATGCAGGCGCGTGTCAGGAGGGCTGGTTTGGACCTCTTTTCGCATAATTTCTTCTCCGCGGGCATTGCCCTTTTAGCGATCGAAATTAGTATTGCCCCTACCAGCGGATGAATATTCGGCAACAGATCTGGGGGGTGGACCCCGCGATCGCGAAGACGCGGCGGGCGCGTCCCGTTCGGTCGCGCCGCGGCGGGCCTCGGCCGGGCGACTCGCGGGTGCGGCCGCCGAAGTCGCGCGTGCCGCTGCCAGCGAAGGGCGAGCAGCTCACGTTCGCCGATGCGAAGACGCTCGGCGGGCCGCGTCCCGGCTCGGGGCGCAAGGAAGGGCATCGGCCGAAGGTCCGGCACCGCAAGCGGCCGGCGCATCATTACGACAACCCCGTCCACGTCACGATGCGCCGCGCGAAGGGGCTACCGAGCTTCCGCGTCGATCGACTCCATGGACTGCTGCGCGGGGCGATTCGCGCGACGCGACGCGACGGGTTCCGAATCGTCCATTACTCGATTCAGAACGACCACCTCCACATGCTGATCGAAGCGGACGACGCGCTTCGATTGACGAACGGCATGAAGAGCTTCGCGGTGCGCGTCGCGATGCTCGTGAACCATCGCGTGATGGGGCGACGCCGCGGCAAGGTGTGGGGCGACTCGTATCATCGCCGCGAGCTCACGACGCCGAGCGAGGTGCGGAACTGCTTGGTCTATGTTCTCAATAACCACTTGAAACACGGCGAATGGGAGGTCGGTCTCGTCGACCCGTGCTCGTCCGCGCCGTGGTTCCATGGCTGGATGCATCGGCGCGTGCCGATCCCTCCAGAGGCGGACGCCGGAGAGCGCGCGAAGACATGGCTGCTCGACGAAGGATGGTCGACGGTGGGTCTCGGCTGGCTCCACGTCGGCGAGGTTCCGCGCGCGCTGTGGAAGTGAAGCGAAGCGACGCACACGAAGCATTACGCGGCGCGCGACGGCGCGACGGCGCGACGGCTCGTGCGCGGAGGTCACGCTCGGGCGGCGCCTGACCTCAGCGCGACGCTTGGCGTGTGGGGCTCGCGATCTGCGGGCGTGGATGGGTGCCGGCTTTTTTGGACTCATGGGGCCACCTGGCGAGCAGCGTCGCAGGATCATGGGGCCACCGGCGAGCGAGGCGTGACGTAGTGTTTCAGCGTCCTGGAGCCAGCCATCCCGATTTTTCTTCAGGGTCGTGGGCCAGCACGCCCACCGGAGTGAGCGACCTGGAGTGAGCGAGATTTGTCCCGACGACGGCGCCGGTCGCCGTCGTGAAGGAATCGATGTTCCACCGGGAGCTAACAATGATCGATGTGAAAGACTTGCTTCGCCGCTTGCCCGTTTGCACCCCCATGCCGCCAGTGCCTCCACGAGCGGTCCGGCGATCTCGCGCGACCAGTGCTCGGCGCTTCGCTGCGCGTCGGCGAGGTCGGTGAAGGTCTCGCCGTCGCACCAGGTCTCGCGCACGTAGGCCACTTGGTTTTCGACGCGAGGCTTGTCCTTCGGCGAGCGGACGCGCGCGTGGTCGCGAAGATGCCGCGCGCCTGCGCGTAGTCGAGGAACGGCGCGACGAGCGTGGGATTGAGCGCGTCCGCCTTCCTGATGACGGAGGACATGTTGTCGGGGACGATCGTCTTGGCCATCTCGCGGAAGACCCACCACGCGCGATCGAGTCCCTCGCACACCGCCTCGATCGTCTCCAGGAACGTCGGCCAAACGAACTGATAGCGACTGAACGAGAGGGTCACGATGAGCGTCCAGAGCGCGCGCGTGCGCCCGTCGCGACGTCGAGCATCATCCCCATCTTGCCGAAGTCGACCCGCGCCTCCTGGCCCGCCGGCGGATCTTCGAGGAGGATCGTCGGCTCTTTCTTCTGCCAGCCGAGCTCCTCCATCGCGTAGCGGCGCAGCGTGTCGCAGCTCGCGACGAGCCATGATCGCGCACGAGCAGCGTGTGGATCTTGCTGAGCCGCAGCGGCCGCTTCTTGCCGAGCCAATCGATGATGGGCTGCTCGTGGTCGGCGATCGTCTTGCGCCCCGCGCTCGGGTCCGGCATCGGTCGCGCCTGCACGCGCGGCGCGACCTCGTGGATCTCCGCCTCACTCAGCGTGCGATCGCGCGGCACTGCCAGCTGCTCGGCCACCGCGATGTAGCGACCCGCGGTGTCTCGGTCGGTGCCCGTCTCGCGCGCCATCTTCCTGTTGCTGTGGCGTGCCGCCCAGCGGCGAAGCAGCTCTTTTACGTCGATCATGGATAGCTCCCGGTAGGACATGAATTCCTTCCAACGGCGCCAGCGCCGTCATCGGAACGAACCCTTTCACTGCTCCGGTCGCTCGACTCGTTGCCTGGCGGCATGACCCTGCAAAATCAGCCTTCAGGTGGCGGCATTTGGCTGCAACTTGGAAGCCGCTGGTCGGCGGCGCACGGGTTGCGGGAATCGGCCGCGAGGCCGGCGTCAACCGCAAGACGGTTGCATGATACACGGATACGGCGAAGGACTCGGGCGCGACCGCGGCCACGAGCTGACGGACGAGAGGTTCGCCAGGTCGCGCCGTGCGTTCCGTCGCGACCGTTGCTCTCGTCGAGCAAGGAGTGGAACGAGGTCGCACAAATGTGCAACACCGCGAGCGCATCGAGCGCCGGCTCGCGGGCGCAAGGAGACGCGTCCACGGCGACGGACGAAGTTCCACACGCTGGTCGCGCGCGATCACGCGCTGCAGGCGAGCTACGGGACGCTCCGGCCCTTGGCGATGCAGGAGCTCGCTGGCGCAAGAAGCACTCCTCCGTACGGGTCGACGACCCGTCTGGCCGACGTTTGCTCAGACGACCGAAGGCGCTTGCGAGGGCCTTCACCGCGCATGGGTGTTCTTCGCCGCATGACAGTCTCGATCATCCCGGACAACACGAAGGCGACGATCAAGGCCCCGATGCGCTCGGTCCGCCGCGACTCGGGTTCCGTACGTTCGCGAGAGCCGGTTCGACGGCGAGACGATGGCGAGTCTCGACGAGGCTCGCCAGAGCGCCGAGGACGGGTATCGCGACTCGCCGGCGCTCGCGTACACGGAACGACGAGGCGCATCAGGCGCAAGCTCTTCGAGTGCACCGAGAGGCCCGCGATGCTGCCGCCACCCAACGCGCCGTTCGACATGCCCGTCTGGATCGACAAGGCGAAGGTCTATTTCGATCATCACATCCAGGTCGCGCACGCGGTGTACTCCGATTGCGCGCACGCGCATTCAGATGCATTCACATGCAGTATGCAAGCAATCGGAGCTCCCATCTAGCGCCCCGGCCAGCCGCGGGAGAGAACGCGGGACCGCCATCACGCCTCCACGTGCCTCCACGCACGTCTCGATCACTTCGGTGCGCACTGCTGGTCGTCCGCGCTCGTCCTGCCCTTCGGCAGAACGCACGCGGTGCCCGTCGGACAGCCCACCGTGTCGGCGCACGCCATGCCGCAGAGCTTCTTCGTCGTCGAGACCGTCAGGCACTTGCTGTCTGCCGCGCCGCAGTCGGCGTCGGTCGTGCACACCGCGCCGACCTTCGAGGCATCGGCCAGCGGGCTCGCCTTCGGGTTGTCGTCCAGGCCGTGCACTCCATAGACGTGCACCCACGAGCGCTCGCCGACGGCGTTCATGCGCTGCAGGACGCTGTCCCACGAGCGCGGGATCCACGCGCCGTTCCTCTGATCGATGAAGGAATGGATGAACGAGATGACTTGATTCGCCTTCGCCTGGATGGCCGAGAAGTTGCCCGTCGTGATCACGTCCGTGTTCGTCGTGTTGCGCTTCGGGTTCTCGTACAGCTTGTCGGCATAGCCCGTGTACGTCTCGCAGCCGTTGAACAGATAGACCTGCTGCTTGTCCGTCGTGACGAAGTCCTTGAACGTCGACGCCGGGATCGACGCGCGCGCCGGGTTGTACGCCAGCACCACGCCCGAGTAGTCGAGCTGCCGTCCCGCGTGTCCGTCGTAGATGATGACGTCCGCCGTCTTCACGCTGTTCTTGTACGCGTCGATGACGAGGTTGCGCGTCTCCGGCGTGCTCATGTCGACGTGGAAGATGCTCACGCGAACCGGAACGACCTTGTCCTTAACCTTGATCGCGCTCGTCAGCGGGCCCGAGTCGATCTTCAGGTCCTCGAACTTCGCGACCGGTGACTTGAAGCCCGACGCGACGAGGTCGTCATAGACCGACCGCGCATGATCGATGTCCTGCGGCGGCACGTCGTGGTCGCCGCCGATGTGGACGCCGATGTCGAGACCATCCGCGAACATGTCGAGATACTTCGGATACGCGTTGAGGCTTCGCTCGATCGGCGTGACCGTGACCTGGAGGTCGACGCTTCCCGCGCCGAGGTCGGCGGTGATCGGCAGGAACACCTTCCCGTCGACGGTCTTCAGCGGGAGCTTCTTCTCGAGGTCCTTCACGCCCGCGAACTCACCGGTCACCGTGAGGCCGTAGCCCGCGTCGCCGGGGAGCGCCTTGAGATCGCTCAGCGCCGCGCTCGCCTGTCGATACTGGATGGCGACGCCCGCGCTCGTCGTACGCATCTCTTCCGGCCAGAGCTTGTCGAGCTCCGCGGTGATCGTGGTCAGCGTCGTGTTCCGTAGCTTCTGCGCCTCCGCGAGGATCGCTTCGTCCTTCGCGGCGCCCTGCAGCGCGAGGCTCTCCGCCGACGGCTTGAACGTCACGTTCGTCGAGAGCGCGAACTCCTGACCCGCCGTGCTCCGATAATTGATCTCGTCGCTGCTCGAATCGATGCCGTCACTCGAGCCCGCGCTGCTGCAGGCGGTCGCGAGGAGGAGCGGAACACTGAGAGCGGCTGCCAGACGTCGCAAAGAGATCATGCGCATCAACCAGCACGCCGCGTGCCCACCTCTCGCCGGGCCCCCGGGAATCCAGGGCTTTCGGCGAGGTGGCAGTTTTCACGACGTTGACGCCAAAATCGGACCGGCGGCCGCGGTCCGCGTCAGGCCGTGGGCGCTCCGGTGGTGACTCGGCGATCCACACTGGGCGATCCGGTCGGCGACCCGCTCGGCGATCCGGTCGGCGCTCCCAGCGACGCTCCCGTGAGCGCCGCGCAGAGCGAGCACGCTCGGATCTCGTGCGGCACGTCACGCCGATGGAGGTCGAGCACGACGCACGAGATCTGCGCGAGCTCGCGCCGCACTTCGCGACGCTTCCCCTTCACGCGCGGGATGCTCAGGCGATCGTACGCGGTCGTCTGGTGACGCATCCACGCGATGACGGCGGCCTCCGCGCGCTCGCTCACCGAGATGCGCTTCGTTCGCGCGACCGTTCCGCTCCCGACCGGCGTCGCGTGCGCGGCCACCTTCTTCGCCATCACCTCGCCGAGCAAGCGCCACTCGTGCGAGAAGCGCAGGAACGCCAGCACCTCTTGCTCGAACGTGACGACGTACGCCGCCTGCGTTCGCTCGCGACGCGCGACGTCGGCGACGCGCTTCTTCGCGTAGCCCACCGTGGAGCGCTCCGCTTCGACCGCTGCGCGCACCGCCTCGACGTTCGACCGCGGCGCCCACAAGCCCTTCGAGAACGACTTTCGGCCGCGCTTCTCGAGCACCGCCCAGGACGGTCCCGCCTGCTTCACGCGACGCGTCAGCGCGGCATCGCCCGGAGGCAGACAGATCCAGTCCGCCGGCGGCGTGAGCCGCGAGCCATCCGGCGCGACGAACACGCGCGGATCCGACGTTGGAGCGAGCACGAGAGAACCGACGGGAAGGGCCATCGAGACGTGTCTAGAACACTCCCGGCGCCGGCGCGATCCCGTTTCACGCGAGCTGTCAGCGCGTCGCGACCGCGGCTTCGCGCTTCCAGCCGTCGTACGCCTTCACGACGTCCGAGACGAGCGACTCGGCCAGCGTCGCGTAGCCGGCGCGCGTGAGGTGCACGAGATCGCGACGTGCCCGAGCCGGCGACTCGCTTGCCCAGCGACTGATCGAGTCCGGCGCGCCCATCGCCGCTTGCTGATCGAAGAACGCGCAGCCCGCATCGTCGGCGGCGCGGCGTTGCGCTGCGATGATCTCGGCGAGCTTCGGCAACGAGCGGATGCCCGTCATCGTCCGTCCGTCGCGATCCGGCGGCCCCAGCATCAGGCACGACGCGTTGGGCGCGCCCGCCTTCACGCGCTCGGCCAGCGAGACCATCGCGGCGGCGTGCTCCTCGGGCGTGGTCGTCGAATCACCGGCTTCGTTGGTGCCGTACGCGAGGATGACCAGCGACGGCGAGAGGCGACCGATCTGCTCGCTGAGATGCGCGTCATCCGAGGTGAGGAGCGTCGTGGCCTTCGCGCCGTTCATGCCCAGCGAGTCGAACGTGATGCCGAGCGCATCGTCGTCGAGCCGCACGCCGAAGATCCGCACCGGACCATCGCCCACCGCGCGCGCCTCGAGCGAATGCGGACCGCGCGCCACCGTGAAGCTCTGCGACGCCGACGTGCGCGCCGCCTGCGCCGTAGTGATGCGGCCCTTCACCTTGCCGTCCACGAGCACGTCGAAGCTGCCGCCACCGGGCTGCGCGAGATACGCGACCTCGTAGTGCTCGGCGCTCGCCGTGAGCTCGGACGTCATCGACGAGCCGACCGCGCGCGCCTCCATGGCGACGCCGCTCGGACCGTAGAAGCCGTCGCCCGCCGTCTTCACTCCGAGGAGCGAGGCCTTCATCGGCTCGAAGCCGACACCGCGCGCAACCGCCTCGCCCGACTGGAAGAGGCGACGATACGGCTCGCCCATCGGCAGGAACCCGCGACCGCCGTCACCGAAACGCGTCGCCAGCTTCGCGCGCGCGACGCTCGTGCCGTAGTCGCTCGCGGTGTGCGAGTCACCGAGCTGCACGATCCGCACGTCCGACTGAGCGGCGTGCGCATCGAGCTCCGAGAGACGCGCGAACACCGAGGCGAGGCGCGCGGGGTGGTCGAGATGGCCGACCGTCGCATCGGAGGCCTTCTTCGTGACGTGCTTCAGCGCCGACGTCCCCGCGCTCTCCGCGGAGCTCGGCACGCGCGGTGCGGCGTGCGCGACGCGGGGCTCGCGATCGACGGCGAGCGCGGCGAGGGCGAGCCCGCTCACGGCGACCAGCGCGAGCGTCCTTCGGCTACGGGTCAGCACCTACCGAAATGGTGTCACTCGGCGCGCGTTTTCGCGAGCTATCGGCGTCCATTGGTCGCTGATCCGCGTGCATGCTGCACGCACGTAGGATGTGTGCACCGCGTCAAGCGCCGCCTCGCCGACCCGCGTTTCGCCGCGTCAGTGGTGACGCGCAGCAACCATGAATTGCCCACATTTACGGTGTTTCGTGCGTGGCACTGCGGGTGCAAAACGCGCCGTCGATGCGCCTTCCCCTCCGGTCCGCTGCGCTCCTGGCCTTCGTCGTCGCGTGCTCGGCTCCTGCCGACGACGCGAGCCAACCCGAGGTCGAGAACCTCGGTCACGTAGCGGCCGAGCTCGATGCGGTCGCGGCCTTCGGGACGAATCCCGCGCAGCTCACGATGTACAAACACGTCCCCGCGAAGGTCGCTGCGGGACCGCGGCCGCTCGTCGTCGTGCTGCACGGCTGCACGCAGACCGCGCAGGCGTACGAGGCCGCGGGATGGAGCGACCTCGCCGACGAGTGGGGCTTCTACGTCCTCTACCCGCAACAGAACACCACCCGGAACAACAGCTCCGGGTGCTTCAACTGGGGCGGCCGCTGGAAGTCGGCACCGCAGACCTTCGTGCTCACGCCCGAGGCGCTCGACCTCAACGAGATCGCGCGCGGTCAGGGCGAGAACGAGTCGATCAAGGAGATGATCGACAAGATGAAGGCCGACCACGCGATCGACGACAAGCGCGTCTTCGTGACGGGCCTCTCCGGCGGCGGCGCGATGACCGCGGTGATGCTCGCGGTGTGGCCGGACGTGTTCTCGGGCGGCGCCATCTTCGCCGGCATCCCCTACGGCTGCGCGACGAACAAGAAGACGACCGCCGAAGCGAGCGAGTGCTTGAAGAACTACGCGGGCGCCGACGCCTATCTCTCGCGCACCCCGCAGCAGTGGGGCGATCTCGTTCGCACCGCGGCGCCGAGCTACAAGGGGCCGTATCCGCGCGTCTCGATCTGGCACGGCACCGCCGACTCGGTGGTGAACAACGCGAACATGACCGAGCTCGTGAAGCAGTGGACCGACGCGAACGGGATCGATCAGACCGCCGACGCCAACGACACCGTCGAGAGCTTCCCGCACGCCGAGTACAAGGACGCCGCCGGCAAGACGCTCGTCGAGACGTACACCATCACGGGACAGAGCCACGGCACCGAGGTCGCGCCGTCGGCGCCCCTCGATCCGGCAACGCCCGGCGGCGCCAAGTGCGGAAAGGCCGGCGCTTACATCCTCAGCGCAGGGATCTGCTCGACGTACCACGCAGCGAAGTTCTTCGGCCTGGACGGCGCGGCGAGCGGCGGAACGTCGAGCGGCGACGGAGGCGCGAGCAGCAGCGGCGCATCGAGCGGCGGCGTCTCGTCGAGCTCGAGCAGCAGCAGCGGCGCCAGCGCCGGTGGAGCGACGCACACGGGCGGGACGCCCGGCACGCTCGGAA
>JAXDMI010001012.1:0-3725 GCA_034666145.1 Myxococcales bacterium
CTGCGAAGTGGAACGGTGTCGTGGCGAGCGAGACGTGCACGGTCGCGCCCGTCGCGCCGACCACGATGCTCACGGCCCCGCAGACGATCTGCTGTCCGTGACGCTCGTTAGGCGCGCGGCGCGCGCATGACCACGGCCGAAGCATTGCCGTAGTACCCGATGCTGGTCACGACGACGTTGCGGATGCGGGTCCCGGCGGGCAGCGCGCCGCCGACGACGAGGTCCTTCGCGACGGGCGCACCACCGAGCCACGCGAGCGACGCGGCCATGCCGATGGCGCCGCCGGCGCCGAGCGTCTCGCCGAGCGCGAGCTTGGGAGCGACGACGGCGGTGCTGGTGAGCACGTCGCGAATGGCAGCGAGCTCCTCGTCGTCGAACTGGGGAAGGCCGGCGACGCTCGACACCACGAGGTCGACGTCGCTCGCGCCGAGCCCGGCGTCGGCGAGCGCCGACGTGATCGCTCGCCTCGTGGCCTCGCGCGAAGGGAACACGAGCGGGCTCTCTTCGGGCGCGTAGAACGCGGTGCCGTAGCCCACCACCTCGCCGAGCACGCGCGCGCCGCGCGCCTTCGCCACTTCCGGGACCTCGAGCGCGAGGAACGCCGCCGCTTCGCCGAGCCGCGTGTCGTTGGTGGCGGTGCCGTTGGCGGTGCGATCGGACGTGCCGGTCACCGGGCCGAGCACACCGAGCTTCTGGAAGGCGAGGAAGAGCGCCTCACTCATCGCCTCGCCGCCGCCGGTGAGGATGGCATCGGCGCGCGCGCTCTCGAGGAAGATGTCCGCGCACGCGACGGCATCGAGCCCGCCGCAGTTACCGTCGGACACGCTGACGTTGAGCGCGCGCAGCTCTTCCCAGATGCTGACGTAGCCGCTCGCGCTGTTCGAGACGGTGTTCGGGAACTTCGCGGGGTTGATGTAGCGCGCGTCTTCGAGCTTCGCGACGCGATCGAGCTCGGTGATGGCCTCGAGGCTGCCGTATGCGTTGGAGCACACGACGCCGACGCGCTCGGGCGCGAGCGCCACCCACTGGTTGTCCTTCTTGAAGCCTGCATCATGCAAGCAAAGACGCGCCGCGACGACGAGCAGCTTGGTCAGCCGATCGAGCGTGCGGAGGCCCTTGTCGCCGAGATACTTGGTGGGATCGAAGTCCGGGACCTCGACGATGCGCGCGTCGGGATATTTCGAGACGTCGAAGCTGGTGATGGCCGACGGCGGGAGCGCGGAGAGGCGCCGCGCATCGGCGAGGCCGCGAAAGAAGCTCTCCGCGCCGGTGCCGAGCGCGCACGCGATCCCGAGACCGGTGACGTGGCGCGGGGTCATCGAAGCACGCTCACGCGCATCACGCGGCCGAGCGCCGCGAGAAGGGCGCCGGCTCGGGAAGCTTGAACGGCTTCGCGAGGCAGGTGACCGAGTTGTAGCCGCCGAACGCGAGCGAGTTGTTGAGGACGATGTCGTGCGCGCCCTTGCGCGCGTGGTTGGCGACCACGTCGACGTCGCACTCGGGATCAGGCGTCTCGTAGCCGATGGTCGGCGGGTAGAGGCCCTTCTCGAGCGTCATGATGCAGCCGATCGCTTCGAGCGCGCTCGCTGCGCCCATGCAGTGCCCGAGCATGCTCTTCATGCTGGAGATCGGCACCTTGCGGTCGCCGAAGATGTCTCGCATCACCTTCGACTCCGCGGCGTCGTTCGCCTTCGTGCCGGTGCCGTGCGCGTTCACGAAGTCGATGGAGTCGGGCGTGATGCCCGAGCGCTCGATGGCCTGCCGCATCGCGCCGATGCTGCCGGCGGCGTCGGGATGCGGTCGCGTGATGTGATACGCGTCGCACGTCATGCCGTGGCCGCCGACCTCCGCGAGGAGCGTCGCCGCCTTGCGTCGCGTCGCATGCGCTTCGCTCTCGAGCACGAGGATGCCGGCGCCCTCGCCGAGGATGAGACCCTGGCGATTCAGATCGAAGGGCTGACACTTCGCGGGCGCCATCGCGGCGAGGCGCACGAACCCGCTGTACTGAAGCTCCTGGAGCATCTCGGCGGCGCCGGTCACGACGATGTCGGCCTTGCCCGAGCGAATGAGGTCTGCGGCGTAGCCGATGGCGTAGTTGCCGGCCGCGCACGCGGCGGGGAGCGTGAGCACCGCGCCCTCCGACCCGATGGCGCGCGCGATGTGGATCGGCAGCAGCGTCGAGCCGTACTTCGGAATCATGGCGCGACGCACGCCGCCGGCGCCCTTGTGGATCCACGCGTGGTCGAGATCGCCGAGCACGTCGGCCTCGCCCATCGTCGTGCCGAGCACCACGGCCGCACGCGGTCCCTTCAGCGCCGCACCGTCGAGCCCAGCATCGGCAATGGCCATACGTGCGGCCGCGAGCGCCATCTGCGAGCAGCGACCCATGCGTCGCGCTTCGAGCGCGGTGAGGTGATCCTTCGGACGGAAGCCCTTGGCCTCGCCGGCAAACTCCCGACCCAGGTTCGTCACGTCGAACGCCTCGACCGGCGAGATGCCGCTCGTGCCCTCGGCGAGCGCGCGGAAGAACGCGTCCTTGCCGAGCCCGATCGAGCTGACGACGCCGACGCCGGTGATGAACACGCGCACGGCCCGTGTATAGCGCGCGTGAGCGCGCCGGAGCAATGTCACGACGCTGTCAGATCCCCGACAGGGGCGCTCCGAATTCGCCTTATTCATCGCATGGTTGAACCACTTTGGTCGTGCGTAAATTTCTGCGCCGTGCGCGAGGGATTACGCACGTGAGGCGACATGCTCGCGGGATCAGCGCCGACTCGAAAATATGGGTGACGGGCGTGCAGCTGTCGCCTTGCGCGACGCTCGATCACGCAGTAATGACCGCGGCGATCATGAAGGACCCGAAGTACGTTGCGCCGACGCTCCCGGCGGCCATCCGCCAGCTCGCGCAGCATACGGACAGAGGCTTCGTGTTCGTGCGTCCCGACGGGACCGAGCGCTTCTGCGCGTTCTCCGAGCTCTGCGATCAAGCCGAGCGCCGGGCCGCCGCCCTCCACGCGCGCGGCCTCCAGAAGGGCGATCGCCTCGCCATCGTCGTCCCCGATCCCGACGAGTTCGTCTTGTCGTTCCTCGGCGCGGTCATGGGCGGCATCGTCCCGGTGCCGATCTACCCGCAGCTCTCCTTCAAGAACGTCGAGAGCTACCACGACACCGTCACGCACATCGCCAACGCGTCCGGCGCCGCGATGGTGCTCACGACCGCCGCCACGAAGCCGTACATCGAGCCGGTCCTGCCGCGCGCTTCTTCGTTGAAGCAGCTCCTCACGGTCGACGAGCTAGGCCAGGAAGATCACGGCAAGATCGACGTCACGATCGATCCCGAGGATCTCGCGTTCCTGCAGTTCACGTCAGGCTCGACGTCGCGCCCCAAGGGCGTGCAGGTAACGCACCGGAATCTCGCGTGGAACAGCGAGAGCTTCATGATCCACGGCCTCGAGAAGGACTCCTCCTTCGACAAGGGCGTGAGCTGGCTGCCGCTCTTCCACGACATGGGGCTCATCGGCTTCGTGATCGGCCCGCTCTTCACGAACATCCCCGTCGTGTTCATGCCCACGGCGAGCTTCGTGCGGAACCCGCGCATCTGGCTCGACAAGATTCACCAGCACCGCGGCACCATCACGTACGCGCCGAATTTCGCGTACGCGCTCGTCACGAAGCGCGTGAAGGAGAAGGACCTCGGCGACCTCGATCTCTCGTGCCTGCGTCGC
>JAXDMI010001013.1:0-7732 GCA_034666145.1 Myxococcales bacterium
CGGCGTCTTCTTGCAGTCGCCGGACGGCTTCTACGTCGAGCGCTACGTCAACGATGTCTCCGCCTCTGCGGGAACCGATTTGCCGGCGCCCGGCGGCGGCTTCCACCATGTCGTCGCCACCTACGACGGCGCGAAGGCCTTCTTCTGGGTCGACGGAGCCGTGGTCGGATCGTTCGACGACACACGCAGCGCAACGACGAAGCCGGGCAGGAGCTTCTGCGTCGGCGCGCACGACCCCTCGTACGGTGCGCTCTACGGCGATGTCGACGACGCCGCCGTCTACGAGAAGGCGCTCACGCCCGCCCGCATCCTCGCGCACTACGCCGCGGCCGGGCGCTGATCGCTAGCGCGCTGCCATGGCTTGGGCGCGGAGGGCGGAGCGATGACGTTCTTGCGCGTACTTCTCGATGCGTCGCTGGCCGTCGGGCTCTTCGACGAAGCAGAGCGCGTCGCGCTCGTGGTCGCCGATCACGTCGAGGAGGATCTCTGCGGCATGCTCGGCGTCGACGCCGTTGTCTCCGCGCCCCGGCAGCTCGATGACCGCTTTCTTCACGGACAATCCGGTGAGCGCGTCGAGGATGCGCGTGAGGATCGTGCGAAACGCGACGTCGTCGAAGCTGGCGCGCGCGCCGAGCCCGCACGCGAGGAGCTTGTCGAAGGGAAGGCGCGGTCGCGCGGGGATGACGAGCACCTCGCCCACGTCGCCGACGAGGAAGCCCTTCTTCGCGAGGCGGCTGAGACGACCCGCGAGCCGCCAGTCGAGCAGGCACGCGAGGCCGGTGAACGGTCGCTCGTTCTTCCAGATGCCGCACACCACGACCTCGGAGCCGACCTCGTCGAGGCGCCGCAGATCGGGCGCGACGAAGCGAAGATCGATGCGCGCCTGGTTGCGGGGTTCGTTCAATGCCCGTTCCGACCTTCGTCCCGGCGTCCGAGGTTCTCGGCGATGCGATCGAGCACGCCGTTCACGAAGCCGCTCGACTCGTCGGTGCCGAAGGACTTCGCGAGCTCGACGGCCTCGTCGAGGATGACCGCGCGCGGAACGTCGGTGCGGAACATCAGCTCCCACGTTCCGAGGCGCAGGAGGTTGCGATCGACGCGTGACATGCGCTCGAGGCGCCAGTTCTGCGAGGCGGCGGTGACCTTCTTGTCGATGCCGTCGAGGTTGTCGGCGACGCCGCGCACGATGGCATCCGCGTACGGCTTGCCCTCGGGATCCGCGTCCTCGAACGTGCGCCAGAACAGCTCGATCGCCTGCTCGGAGGACACCCCCGAGCCCTCGAGCTGGAACAGCATCTGAAGCGCGGCTTCTCGTCCCGATCGCCGTGCGCCCATCGTCGTTCCTTCGTTCCTTGCTTACAGGCCGGCGCCGTCGAAGGCGCGTTCGAGGGACGCCATCTCGATGGCGCTGAGCGCGGCGTCCCAGCCCTTGTTGCCTGCCTTGGTGCCCGCGCGCTCGACCGCCTGCTCGATGCTGTCGGTGGTGAGCACGCCGAACGCGATCGGCACGCCGCTCGCGAGCGACACGTGCGCGACGCCCTTCGCGACCTCGCCGGCGACGTAGTCGAAGTGAGGCGTCGACCCGCGGATGACCGCGGCGAGCGCGATGATGCCGTCGACGGTGCGCGGGCGCTTCGAGCGCGGACCCGCGCCACGCTCGGTCATCGGACCGGCCTCCTCGACGGAGCGTCCGCGAGGGCCACGAGCGATGCGCTGCACCGCGAGCGGGATCTCCCACGCGCCGGGGACGCGGACGAGCGTGACGTTCGCTTCGTCGCCGCCGTGCCGAGCGATCGCGTCGAGCGCGCCTTCCACGAGGCGATCGACGATGAAGTGATTGAAACGACTCGCGACGATGGCGAACCTCGCCCCCTTGGGGACGATGAGGTTGCCCTCGAGCACGCGGCGATCACCTGAGGCAGCCATCTTCTCTCCTGGTCCCATTCTCTCGGCGCGGTCAGCGCTTCATCGCGTTGAGCGGCGTGCTCTCGACGACCTCGAGGCCGAAGCCGGAGAGCCCGGCGATCTTACGCGGGTTGTTCGTGAGCAGGCGGATCTTGTGCAGCCCGAGGTCGGCGAGGATCTGCGCGCCGATGCCGAACTCGCGGAGCGGGCTATCGGCGAGGCCGGCGGCGACCTTGGGCTCCGAGCCGGGGACCAGGTCACCCGCGACGCCGAGCTGCGCGATCTCGAAGGCGGGCGACTGGCGCGCCGGGAGATAGACGATCACGCCCCGCTTCTCGACCTCGATGCGCCGGATCGCCTCGCGTAGGTTGCGGCCGCCGTCGCGCGGCGTCGACGCGAAGACGTCGCCGATGATCGATCCCGAGTGCATGCGACAGAGGATCGGGTCCGACGGAGACAGCGTGCCCAGCGTGAGCGCGACGAACTGACGCGAGTCCGTGGACGACTCGTACGCGGTGACCGTCCAGCGGCTGCCGGTCTCGTCGAGCTCGATCTGTCCGCTCTCCACGCGGCGCACGAGGCGCTCGGTCTGGAGGCGGTACTGGATGAGGTCCGCGATGGTGACGATGCGCAGGCCGTGCTTCTTGCCGAAGACCTCGAGGTCCGGCATGCGGGCCATCGAGCCGTCCTCCTTCATGATCTCGCAGATGACGCCGGCGGGGTTGAGCCCGGCGAGGCGCGCGAGATCGACGGAGCCTTCGGTCTGACCGGTGCGCACGAGGACGCCGCCGGTGCGCGCGCGGAGCGGGAACACATGACCGGGCGTGACGAGCTCCTCGGGTTTGCACTCGGGGCTCGCGGCGACGCGGATGGTGTGCGCGCGGTCGGCGGCGCTGATGCCGGTGGTGACGCCCATGCGCGCCTCGACGCTCACCGTGAAGGCGGTGCCGAGCGACGGACCGGAGCGACCGGGCGCTGCCATCATCGGCAAGTTGAGCCGCGCGATGGCCTCCTCCGTCATGGTGAGGCAGATGAGGCCGCGCCCGTGCGTGGCCATGAAGTTGATGGCCTCCGGCGTGACGAACTGCGCGGCCATCGTGAGGTCGCCCTCGTTCTCGCGGTCCTCGTCGTCGACGAGGATCACCATCTTGCCGGCGCGGATGTCGGCGATGGCGCCGTTGACGCGTTCGAGGAGCTTCGGTTCGATATTGAGCGCGGGGGGCATGTGTATTTTACAGGTATCCGGCGCGCTGGAGGCGCTCCGTCCAAGCGGCGTCGGAGCTCCCTGAGCTGGACGAGGTTTCGAGGAGGCGCGCGACGTAGCGCGCGAGGAGATCGACCTCGATGTTGACCCGCGCGCCGACGGGGAGCGCGTCGAGCGACGTCTTCTCGCGTGTGTGCGGCACGAGGAACACGTCGAAGCGATCGCCGTTCACGTTGTTGACGGTGAGGCTGACGCCGCTGACGCAAATCGAGCCTTTGGGCGCGACGTAACGCACGAGCTCCTTCGGCAGCTGGAACGCGACCTTCACGGCGGCGCCCACGGGCGTCTTCTCGGCGATGGTGCCGACGCCGTCGACATGGCCGCTCACGATGTGCCCGCCCATGCGTCCGCCGAGCGGCATCGCGCGCTCGAGGTTGACGTGCGCGCCGGTCTTCAGCTCGCCGATGGTGGTCTTGGCCAGCGTCTCGGCGGAGGCGTCGGCCTCGAACACGCAGAGCCCTGGGCCGGGCTTGCCGATCGACGCGACCGTGAGGCACACGCCGTCGACCGCGATCGATTCGCCGAGCGCGAGCGCTTCGGGCCCGAGCTCGCCGCGGATCACGAGCCGCGTGTCGCTGGTGCCGCCGCCGCCCGCATGGACGATGCGTTCGACGGTGCCTTTGGTCTCGACGAGCCCGGTGAACATTCGACAGGGGCTAAGTAGTGCCGGATGGCCGCAGCGTCAAAGGCCCAGAAATCGCCCCAGAAATGCGAAGATGATGGCGTGAAGCGGTTCGGCAGCGTTCTTCTGGGAGTGGCGGCGCTCGGGAGCGCGCTCGCGTGCGGGCCCAGTTTCCAGGCCATCTACGAGGGCAACTCGCGCTTCGAGCACTGCTACGCGCTCGAAGAGAACTCGGGGACGGCGCTCCCCGAGAAGGCGGACTGCTGGCGCGACTGGTCCGAGCACTACACGTACGGGCAGACGCGCGACCGCATCCACTACGCCACGGCGCGCTACGTCGCGCTCTCGCAGTCTTCGAACGTACCGACCGACGAGGCGATGATGATGGCGGCTCCGGGGATGACGCCGCGCCAGTCGGTCATCACCGCGCCGGCGCCGACGAACGCGTTCGCGCCTCCGCCGAAGGTCCTCGAGGACTACGGCGACGCGTCGACGGGCAGGCCGGCACGTCCGAGCGAGGTGCCGTCCGTCGTCGGGGTCGGCGGGAGCAGCACAGGTGTCGACGGCGGCGCCTCCTCGAAGCCGCTCCCTCCGGCGCCGCCGCTACCCGCGTCGGATTGCGGCGAGAGCTGCAAGACGAAGTTCCGTGACTGCGATGCCGGCGCGACCTGCGAGAAGACCTATCGCGGGTGCATGCGCGCCTGCTTCAAGTAGGCTTCGCGAGCGTCGGCAGGACGTCGCGATTGTACATCTCGACAGCGGCGCGGATGGCCTTCGCAGCCTCGAACGGGCCGAGGAGCTCGTCGACCTCGACCATCTTCTTCTCGAGCGTCTTGTAGTCCTCGAAGAAGCGCCGCAGCTCGAGCAGCGTGTGCTGCGGGACCTCGCGGATGTGCGTGTACTGGTTGTACGCGGGGTCATCCAGGTGGACGGCGATGACCTTGTCGTCGAGGCCTTTGTCGTCGCGCATCTGCATGAGCCCGATGGCGCGCGCCCGCATCATGCAGTACGGCGCAACAGCCTCCTGGCAGAGAACGAGGACGTCGAGCGCATCGCCGTCGTCGCAGTACGTGCGCGGGATGAAGCCGTAGTTCGCGGGATAGTGCACGGCGCTGAAGAGGATGCGATCGACCTTGAGGAGACCGCTCTCCTTGTCGAGCTCGTACTTCACCTTCGAGCCCTTGGGGATCTCGATGAACGCGGTGAACGACTCCTCGATCGGCTCATCGCAACGAAGGTCGTGCCACGGATGGGTCATTCGGAGGCTCCACTATCGCTGATGGGCACGCGAGGGGCGGCCTGGACCGTCACCCTGAGGAAATAGTCGGCGCAGGTGCCGTTGTGGATGACGACCTGGTTGTTCACGACGCCCGAGATCTCGGCGAGGTTGCCGGCGGCGATGGTGAAGTTGCCGCCGAGCTCGTTGTTGGGATTGGCCTGCGCGCTCACGTACGGAATGACGACCTGGGGAATGCGGTCGCCGAGATCGTGGAGGTCGAAGATCCACAGGCGCTGCTTCGGAAAGTCGAGCCAGACGCCGTCGATGGGCGTGGACTCCCACAGGTCGGCGCTCAGCAAGCGGCCTTCGCCGGGCTCATGGCCGTAGGTCTGGATGTCGCCGTCGCAGTTGTGCCCGTAGCAACCGGACGCCGAAGCGAGGGCCACCATGACGACGGTCCACAGCACGATGAGGGCTGCGACGCGTCGCCTGGTCGGCTTGCGGGTCTCAGCGCGAGGGTCAGCCACCGAGCAGCTCCGATGCCGCGAGCGCATGGTAGGTGAGGATGAAGTCGGCGCCGGCGCGACGGATCGAGGTGAGCACCTCCATCATGGCGCGATCGCGATCGATCATGCCGCGATCGGCGGCGGCGTGGAGCATCGAGTACTCGCCCGACACGTTGTATGCGCCGAGCGGGAGGTTGGAGTGCGCACGCACGTCCTTGATGACGTCGAGGTACGAGAGCGCGGGCTTCACCATCAGCATGTCGGCGCCCTCGGCCTCGTCGAGCGCGGCCTCGCGGAGCGCCTCTCGCGCGTTCGCGGGATCCATCTGGTAGCCGGCACGATCGCCGAACTTCGGCGCGCAGTCGGCGGCCTCGCGGAAGGGCCCGTAGAACGCGCTCGCGTATTTTACCGCGTAGCTGAGGAGGCTCGTGCTCTGGAAGCCTTCGGCATCGAGCGCGATGCGCATGGCGGCGACGCGGCCGTCCATCATGTCGCTCGGCGCGACGACGTCGGCGCCGGCCTTCGCGAAGAGCACGCCCATCTTGGCGAGGATCTCGACGGTGGCGTCGTTGTCGACGACCCAGTCGTCCTTCTTCTTCGACCCGGTGCGCTGCTTGAGGATGCCGCAGTGCCCGTGGTCCGTGTATTCGTCGACGCAGACGTCGGCCATGACGACGAGCTCCGGCACCGCGCTCTTCATCTCGGCGATGGCGCGCGGAACGGGCCCGTCGGGATCGAGGCCCGACGAGCCGCGATCGTCCTTCGTCTTCGGAAGTCCGAAGAGGATGACCGACCCGACACCACGCTTCTTGATCTCCCTCGCCTGCTCGGCGGCGGCGCTGATCGGGAACTGGTTGATGCCGGGCATCGACCCGATCGGGCGCGCCACGTCGATCGCGGCGTTGAAGAACATCGGGTAGACGAAGTCACCCGGTGACAGGTTGGTCTCGCGGACGAGGGCCCGGAGCTCGGGGGTGGCACGGAGGCGGCGCGGTCGAATCGTTGGGAAACCCATCGCGGGCCGGGAGCATACCTCCTACGATCCCCGCATGCGAATGCCGCGGGAGGCGCGGATTGTTTGGGTGGCCGCGGTCCTCGGCGGTGCGGTCGCCTCGTGCGGCAGCCGCACCGGTCTGTTCGGCGAAGGCGCAGGCGTCGGAACGACCACGAGCGGCGGCCCCGGCGGCGTGACCGAAGCTGGCATCGACACCGGCGTCGACGGGGACACCGGCCTGGACGTCATCCCGCCCATCGACGTGATGCCGAAGCCCGACGTCGATCGCACCGATTGCCCGGATGCCGATGCCACCTTCATCTATGTGGTCACGGAGCAGCAGGAGCTCTTCAGCTTTTTCCCGCCGACGCTCACCTTCAAGCTCGTCGGCAATCTCGTGTGCCCGGTCGTCGGCAACGCGACGCCGTTCTCGATGGCCGTCGATCGGCGCGGAGTGGCTTATGTCCTCTACAGCGACGGCAACCTGTTCCGCGTGAGCACCGCGACGGGCGCCTGCGCGCCGACGCCGTTCGCGGTGAGCCAAGGCGGCTTCACGACCTTCGGAATGGGCTTCGCGTCGGACTTCGGCGGTGCCGCCGAGCGCCTTTACATCAGCCAAAACGTCACCGACATGAACGCGCCCAACGGCCTCGGCTTCATCGACACGAATACGTTCCAGCTCTCGTTCCTCGGGCTGTTCGGCATCGACATCCCGCGCTCCGAGCTGACGGGCACGGGTGACGGGCGGCTCTTCGCGTACTGGCCGGCCGCGAATGGACAGCCTGGCTCGCACATCAGCGAGCTGAACAAGGCGACGGGGTCGGTGCTCGCGCAAACCGACCTCGCCTTCGGCAGCAGCAACGACGCGTTCGCGTTCGCATTCTGGGGCGGCGATTTCTGGATCTTCACCGGCGCCCAGTTGTCTCCGACCGACGTCAGCCGCTTCCGTCCCGCCGATGGCACGACGACGACCCCGACCACGCATCCGTCGACCATCGTCGGCGCGGGCGTGTCGACGTGCGCCCCGCAACTCTGACTCTGAGCTCGAATTCCGAGCTCGAAAAAATGCGCAACCCGCAGGCGGGGGCGGCCGAGGGGAGGGACGGCGATGGTCAAGCCGCTTAACCAAACTGGTCAAGCCATTCAACCCTCTCTCGAGGGCGCCCCGGCCTTGGCTGCCGATGAGCGAAAGACGCGAATCCTGGTCCCCGTATGGGCGGTC
>JAXDMI010001014.1:0-3398 GCA_034666145.1 Myxococcales bacterium
GACGTGTTCGCGCTCGGCGCGGTCTTGTTCAAGTGCCTCACCGGCCGTCCGGCGTTCGCTGGTGAGGACGAGATCGCGATCCTCGCGAAGATGCTCTTCGAGGCGCCGCCACGTGCGCGAGAGGTTCGCGAAGACGTGCCGGCCGTATCGAGCGGGCCGAGCGCCGCGAGCTCGGCGGCGACGACGCCGCCGTCGGTGGGACGCTGCATCGGATCGCGCGAGAGCATTCGCGCGAGCAGATCGTCGAGCGCGGCGGGGACCTCCTTGCGGATGTCGCGGACGCGCGGCGGCGCCTCGAAGAGCATCTTCGCGAGGATCGCGATCTCGTCGTCGCCGGCGAAGGCGGGCAGGCCGGTGATGCACTTGAAGAGGACGGCGCCGAGCGCGAACACGTCGGCGCGCGCGTCGAGCTGCTTCGTGCCGCGGGCTTGCTCGGGCGCCATGTAGCCGAGCGTGCCGAGCATGACGCCGGTGTTGGTGATGGCGCTCGCGCCGAGCCCCATGCGCGCGATGCCGAAGTCGATGAGCGCGGGTCGATCGAAGTCGGTGTCGCGGAGCAGCAGGTTGCCGGGCTTGATGTCGCGATGGATGATGCCCTTCGAGTGGGCGACCGCGAGCGTCTCGGCGACGCGCGTGACCATCTTCACGCTCTCGCCCATCGTGAGACCGGTGCGCGCGAGGCGCTTGCCGAGCGTCTCGCCGACGATCCACTCCATCGCGAGGAACGGCATGCCGTCCTCGGTCTCGCCGTGGGCGACGTGCTTGACGATGCCGGGATGACTCAGCTTCTCGAGGATGCGCGCCTCGCGATAGAGGCGCTCCTTGTGCTCACCCGCGTCGCGTCCGTAGAGGACCTTGACCGCGACGATGCCGCCGCCGCGCAGATCGGTGGCACGGAACACGGCGGACATGCCGCCCGCGCTGACGCGACGCTCGATCGCGAAGCGCTGCGCGATGGTGGAGCCAGGCTCGATCAAACAGCCATGATCATAGCCGGAATCGGGTCAGGGCTGCTTGTACGTCAGATACCAGTCCTTCACCTCGACGCCCGGCTCTTTCAGGCGTTTCTCGACGCCGTCGGCGGTGAGCGGGGCGGGGACGATGGCCTTGTCGCCAGGCTTCCAGTTGGCCGGCGTGGCGAGGCCCTTCTCGGCGTTGAGCTGGAGCGCGTCGACCAGGCGGAGCACTTCGTCCATGCTGCGCCCTGTCGTGAGCGGGTAGTAGATCATCGCGCGCATCGTCTGGTTCGGATCGATCACGAAGACGCAGCGCACCGTGGCCGTCGTCGACGCACCGGGATGGATCATCCCGTAGAGCTGCGCGACCCGGGTATCGAGGTCGGCGATGACCGGGTAGGTGATGCGGACGTCGAAGTTCTTCTCGATGCTCTGGATCCACGCGAGGTGGGAGTAGACGCTGTCGATGCTGACGCCGATGAGCTGGACGGCACGCTTGTCGAACTCGCCCTGCTTCGCCGCGAAGCCCGCGAGCTCGGTGGTGCACACGGGCGTGAAGTCGGCGGGGTGCGAGAAGAGCACCACCCACTTGCCCTTGTAGTCGCTGAGCTTGATCTGGCCCGTGGTCGCCATCGCCGTGAACTGCGGCGCGGGCTCGTTGAGTCGCGGGAGCGAGACGTACGCGGAGATCGGGTCGTTCATGGGGGGACGAGGAGTAGTAGCCACGACTCGCTTCGTCAATGCGCTGCCGGCCCGTCGCCGAGCACCTCTGCCGGTGCGCCTCGAGCGACGAGGTGGCCATTTTTCAGGACGATCGCGACGTCGGCGATGCCACGCACCACCGCGGGCTCGTGCGTGACGATGACCATGGTCGTGCCTTCCTTGGCGAGGCTCTCGAGCACCTTCACGACCTCCGCTTTGCGTTCGGGATCGAGCGCGGCCGTCGGCTCGTCGAGGAGCAGCGCCGCCGGATCCATGGCGAGCGCCCGCGCGATCGCCACGCGTTGCTGCTCGCCGCCCGAGAGCTCGCGCGGGAATGCCTCGCGGCGATGCGAAAGCCCCACCTTCTCGAGGAGCGCCACGGCGCGGGCGCGTGCTTCCTTCTTCGCGAGCCCGCGCACGTGGACGGGCGCCTCCATCACATTGGCAAGCGCGCTCATATGTGAGAACAGGCCGTAGTGCTGGAACACCATCCCGACCTGCAGGCGGATGCGCTGCAGCGTGGCCGCCGTCACGGCGAGGTCGCCGACGCGGATGCTTCCTTCGTCGAAGGTCTCGAGCCCGTTGATGCAGCGGAGGAGCGTCGACTTCCCGCAGCCCGACGCCCCGACGATGGCCGAGACCTTGCCGCGTGCGAAGCGCACCGTGACGGCGTCGAGCACGGTGCGGCCGTCGAAGCGCTTCGTGAGCTTGTCGATGACGATCATGCCGCCGCCTCGGACACGGGCGCGTCGGCTGCGTCCTCTTCGTTGCGCTCGCCTTCGAGCTTCTTCTCGAGGCGCCGCGCGAGAATGCCGAGCGGGTAGCTCATCGCGAAGTACAGCGCCGCGCACGTGAGACCGGGGCCGACCCAGGTGCGCACGTCGACGGCGCTGATGGTCATCTGCTTCGTCAGCTCCACGACGGTGATGACGCTCACGAGCGAGCTGTCCTTCAGGAGCGCGATGAAGTCGTTCGTGACGTTGGGAATCGCGTGGCGGATCGCCTGCGGCAGCACCACGCGCCGGAGCGCGAGCGATCTCGTCATGCCCAGCGAGAGCGCGGCTTCCATCTGCGTCTTCGGCACCGCCTGCATGCCCGCGCGATAGACCTCGGCCTCGTACGCCGCGTAGTTCATGCCGAGCCCGATGATGGCGGCGGTGAGCGCGCCGAGCTTCAGGACCGGCGCGAGGCCGTAATAGAGGAGGTAGAGCTGCAGCAGCACCGGCGTGCCGCGATAGATCTCGACGTAGGCGCCGGCGCAGAAGCGCGCCGGTCCGCCGCCGTACATCCGTACGAGCGAGAGGAGGAGGCCGAGCGGGATGGCGAGCGCCATCGCGAGCACCGAAACGAAGAGCGTGACCGCCGCGCCCTTCAAGAAGAGGACGACGTGCGCCGGACCGAAGACGGGCGGCGGAGGTGGTTGCCCGAGCATCTGCGCCTGGTCGGCGGCGCTCCACGTCGTCAGGCGCTCTTGCCGTGCGTTCCAGATGCGACCGCCGTCGAGGATGCGATGCAGCTCGCCGCTGGCCGCGATGCGACCGAGCGCTTCGTCGATGGCCGCCTTCACCTCGGGCTCGGCGGGACGCACGGCGATGGAGTAGTAGCCGTCGCGGAGATCGCCGAGCACCGCGAGGTCCGTCTTCGGCACGCCGTAGCGGGTCGCGATGATGTCGTCGAGGAGAACGGCGTCGGTGCGACCGCGCTGGAGATCGGTGTACGGCTCCTCGACGCCTTCGTAGA
>JAXDMI010001015.1:0-17747 GCA_034666145.1 Myxococcales bacterium
CGGCGTCTGCACGTCGAGGAGGAACCCGGTGAAGTTCTCGAGCAAGCGCATCTGCCGCTTGCTGACGAAGAACTGCTGCGTGAGCACCGTGTCGCCGGACTTCGTCTCGAGATCCGCGGAGACGGAATAGCGCGACGAGTCTCCGCCCTCCGCCGTCTGCTGGTGCGCGAACTGCGACTGGCTGTAGCTGTCGTAGAAGCCGATCCGGTGCGCCTGATAGTCGTCCTGCCGGATGACGCCCGCGCTGTGGAAGTGCGTCGAATAGCCCTGGGCGAAGATGCGGTACGAGCCGCGGTCGCCGAGGCGTCCTTCGTATTGCCCCATCGCCGAGCCGCGCTGGGCGTCGCGGTTCTGGCCGTAGCCGTCGGTGGTGGCGATCTCACCGGCACCGAACGTGTGGCGGCTCTCGTTCTTCGGTCCCCACATGAGCAGGAGGCGCTGCGTTCCGAAGCTGCCACCCATGTACTTCGCAGTGAGGCCGCGCTGCGCCAGCCCGAGCTCGTAATTGGCACTTCCCGCTACTGCGTAATTGCCCTGACGCGGGTCGAATGGGCCTTCGATGACCCGCAACGACTCGACGAGCTCGGGAATGATGAAATGCGTATCCGCATATCCGTTGCCGTGGAGATTGCCACTCTCGTTGATCGGCATTCCGCCGACCGAGAACTCGAGATCCTGGCCTTCGCGAGCGTCGAAGCCGCGCAGGAACACCTGCTCGGCATGCCCTTCGCCGCCCTCGTTGGTGAGGAGGAGACCAGGAGCGGCGGCGCGCAGGAGCTCGCTTGCGTTCTTGGTCGGGACCCGTGCGAGCTCGCCGACGTGGACTGTGAAGTCCGAGGCACCACGGCTCGGCGGCGCGACGCGACCGACGATGCGCACCTCTTCGGGCTCGTTGCCTGCGCCCGCTGCGGTGGCGGCGGCAGGCGCCTTGGGAGGACCTGCAGGCGGCGTACCGGGAACCGCGCTGTGCGGCGCGAGCTGCGGCTCGCCGCTCGGCGTCGTCGGAACGACCTCCGGAGCCGGCGCGGGCGGCGCGAAGTGGAACGGTATGCGGATGCGGCTCGCCACCGGCTTACCCGCGCGGAGCGCCGGCGAGAACGTCCACTGGCGCACCGCGACGACCGCTGCCTCGTCGAGATCAGAGCCGCCCGACTCGAGCACGTCGACCTTGGACACGTGTCCGTCGACGTCGACGGTGACGGCGACCATCACGTCGCCGTGCTTGCGCTCGGCGAGCGCGGACGGCGGGTATTGCGCGTCGACGTGCGTGACGACGGACGGCGGCGTGACCGGCTCGCTCGGAGCGGGCTGTGCGGGCTGTGCGGGCTGCGCCGGCTGCGCGTTCGCGGTCGCCGCGCGAGTCAGCGCGGAGAACAGGCTCGCTGCGACGACGACACCGGCCAGCCACCGGGGGCGGCGGAGTCGTTCGTTGGGGTTCGACGCGTTGGTCATTCGTACTGCGTGGAGCGGCGCGCCGCCGATGCATGACTTAGCCCCCACGCGATCGACATGCAAATACGTGCTCGGTGACACACTTCATCAACTAACCAACTACAGTCGTGAGATGGAATCGACGCTCTACCGGCGTCCGCTACCCGCAGACGCCATCGCCTTCTCTTCGGCCGAGGGCCGCCGGACATTTGCCGAGGCGCTCGCTGCGGGCGGTCTCGACGGTTACTTCCCGCTCGCCGAGCAGTTCCACACGCAATCGGAGCCCGCGTATTGCGGTCTCGGCTCTCTCGTCGTGGCGCTCAACGCGCTCGCCATCGATCCCGGCCGACTCTGGAAGGGACCGTGGCGGTGGTTCGCGGAGGACCTCCTCGACTGCTGCGTGCCGCTCGAAGAGGTGAGAGCGCGCGGTCTCGATCTCGACGAGGTGGCGTGCCTCGCGCGTTGCAACGGCGCCGCCGTGGACCTCCAGCGCGCGGACATCGCGGGCCTCGCTGCATGGCGTGACGCGCTCGCGACCGCCGCGCGTGGCGAGGCCGTGCTCGTGGCCTCGTTCGATCGCTCGGCGATGGGTCAGGCCGGCGGCGGGCACTTCTCTCCCATCGGCGGCTATCACGCGGCGCGCGATCTCGCGCTCGTCCTCGACGTCGCGCGCTTCAAGTATCCGCCGCACTGGGTGTCGGCGGAGCGGCTGTGGGAGGCGATGAAGCCCATCGACACGGTGACGGGGAAGTCGCGCGGCTGGATCCTGCTTCGCCCGCGACAGCGAGGGATCGCGCTCGGCTTCAGCCTGCAGTGCTACGGCGACAGCTGGCGGGGGCTGCAGGGCCGCCTCTCGAGCGTGGTCACCGAGCTCGACGCCGCCGCCGACGTCGCGGCGCTCGCGGGTGCGGTGGCTCCGTTGTTCTCGCATCTCGAGGTGCGGACGCCGAGCGCTGCCGCACATCAGGAGGCCTTGGCGCGGGCGCGCGCGGCGCTGCGTGCGCTTCCGCTCTGGTCGCACGTGGCGAATGCCGTCGGTCCCGAGCGCGCGGAGGTGGTGGTGCTGCTCCTCCTCGCGATGACCGATCGCCTCTCGGCATCCCAACGAGCCGAGCTCGCGGCGCTCACGGGCACGCTCCCCGCGGACAGCCCGCTCGTCGCCGAGCTGAGCAACCTCGGGGCCCAGCTGGCGGCGGTGCTGAGCATCGCCGTGGAGTGATGGCCGCGCTGCGGCCCGATGGTCGATTTACGCGCGCGCGGCCGCCGGTCCGGACGCTCCTGCCCTGAAGGCGACGATTCGGACCCGAATCGTCGCGAGCTGCGGGAAGTCGCGCGCATCAGCGACGATTCGGACCCGAATCGTTGCGAGCTTTCCGTCAAGCGTGCCCTCCGACGCGACCGTCAAGGACCGAATCGTCGTTCATGCACGCGCCGCCTGCGATGCGGGGGCGCCTACGGCGTCGCAGTATCGCGGCGGCCCGCGGCATAACCAACCGCCGCCATCACCGCGATGCCCGTCGTGCCCTGAGGTTGACGAGGCGGTGGAGAGCGCCGGCGATCGACGGCAGCGCCAGCGTGCTCAAGAGCGCGGAGAGCGCGAGGCCGCCGATGACGGCGAGCGCGAGCGGCCGTTGCAGCTCGGCGCCCGATCCGATCCCGAGCGCGAGCGGCGTGAGACCTGCGAGGGTCGCGAGCGTCGTCATCGCGATGGGGCGGATGCGGCGCTCGCCGGCCTGCGCCAGCGCCTCGTCGTAGGCCATGCCGTCGGCAGCATGCTGCTCGGCGACCTCGAGGAGCAGGATGCCGTTCTTCACGACGAGCCCCACGAGCAACACGCATCCCATCAGTGACGACGTGTTGAGCGGCGTGTTCGTGATCCACAAGAGCGCAAACGCGCCGACCAGCGCGAGCGGCGTCGTGAGCAGCACCGCGAACGCCGGACGAAGGCTCCCGAACTGCGCGACGAGCACCACCAGCACGAGGAGCACGCCCGCTGCGGCGACGGTGGCGAGGTTCTTCAACGACTCCTGCTGCGCTTCGTACTGCCCGCCCAGCTCGATGCGAACGCCGCGCGGGAGCTCGACCGACGCGACCACCTTCTCGATGTCGCGGACGACGCTGCCGAGATCGCGTCCCTCGTGGTCGGCAGTGACGATCACCACCGGCTGCAGACCCTCGTGCACCAGCGCGGTGGGGGACGTGTCGCGCTGGAGGGTGGCGACGGCGCCGATCTCGGTGGTCCCCGCGTTCCCGAACGAGAGCGGCAGATGCGCCACCGCCGCGGGGTTGAATCGCACGTCGTCCGGGTAGCGCACGCGGATGTTGATGGTGCGATCGAAGCGGCGCATGAATCCCGCATTCGTTCCGAGGAGCGCGTCGCCGATGTCGATCGCGACGTCATCCGCGGTGCGTCCGAAGCGAGCGACCGCGTTGCGATCGATGCGCAGGACGAGCTGCGGTGACGGCCGCTCGACGCCGCTGTAGACATCGACGAGGCCGGGGATGTCGCCGATGCGCTTCGTCACGTCGCGCGAGATCTTCTCCAGCGTCGGGTAGTCTTCGCCGAAGATCTTGACCTCGATGGGGCGCGGCGTGCCCGAGAGATCGTTCAGCATGTCCTGGAGGATCTCGACGAACTCGACGCGTACCGCGGGGACCTCGCGCTCCACGCGCGCGCGGACGGAGGCGATGATGTCGTCCGCGTGCCGCCGCTTGCCCGAGCGGAGGCGCACCGAGAAGTCGCCACGGTTCAAGATGGAGACGCCCGTGGGATTGATCTGCGCGCCGGTGCGACGCTGGAACGACTCGATCTCGGGCGTCTGGAGGAGGATGGCCTCGATCTTCTTCGCTGCGTTGGCGGTCTCGGTGAGCGACGTGCCCGCGGGGCTCTCGTAGTCGAGGACGAAGGCGCCCTCGTCGCTCGTCGGCATGAAGCCGCTCGGGATCCGGCCCACGGCGAACACCGCGAAGGCCACCGACGCCATGACGCACACAGCGCCCAGCCACGCGTGCCCAGCCGACCAGCGCGCGAGCTTGCCGTACGAGTGCTCCCAGCGTCCGTGGACGATGCGCGGTGGCTGCGTCATGAAGCGCTCGGCCGCGATCGGGATGATGAAGATGGCGACGACCAGCGAGATCACCACCGACGCGGAGAGCGTCGTGGCGAGCGCGCTGAAGAACTTGCCGACCACGCCCTCGAGGAAGGCGAGCGGCAAGAAGACGATGACCGTCGTGATGGTGGTGCCGATGACGGCGGCGGCGAGCTCGCGCGTCCCTTCCTCGGCAGCGGCACGTGGCTCGAGCCCGGCCTCGCGCTTTCGTGAGATGGACTCGACGATCACGATGGCGTCGTCGACGACGAGCCCGATCGCCACGGCCATGCCGCCGAGCGACATGAGATTCAAGGTTTGTCCGAGCGCCTGCATCGCGCCGAACGTGAGGACCAGCGTTGCGGGCACCGCGACGGCAGCCACGAACCCCGCCCGCGCATCGCGGAGGAACGCGCCGATCACCGCGATGCACAGCACGACGCCGATGAGGATGGCGTCGCGAACGCTGGCGATCGCCTCCTCGACGAGGTGACCTTGATCGTAGACGGGCTCGACGATCACGCCGGGCGGCAACGTCGGCTTCAGCGCGGTGACGGCGTCCAGGGCGGCGCGCGTCACCTCGGGGGTGCTCTCGCCCTCGAGGCGCGCCACCGTCATGATCACCACCTCGCCGCGCGGTCCTCCGGTACGAAATAGCCGATCCTCGGCGCCTTCGAAGACGGTGGCGATGCTGCCCAGCGAGAGCGGAGTGCCGCTGGCATCGACGCCCACCGGGATCGAGCGAAGGTCGTCGACGCCCAGCGCCTCGTCGTTGACGAGCACCGACACGAGCGAGCGGTCCTGGTCGAAGCGGCCTGCCGACACGAGGGGAAGCGCGGTGCGGATGTGGACCGCGACGTCCTCGGGCCGGAGATGCGCGGCGGCCGCGCGATCGGGATCGACCACCACCTCCATCTCGCGCGTGTCGCCGCCGAGCACGTTCACGCGGCCTACGCCGTGCACACGGGCGAGCGCAGGGCGAATCGTGTATTGTGCAAGCTCTTGTAGGACGCGCGTGTCGGGATGTCCGCTCACGTTGAACGAGAGGATCGGGAACGACACCGGCGTGACGCGCTCCACGCGCACGATGGTGTTGGGCGGAAGCGACGCCTTCACGTCGGCGAGGGTCGATTCGACGAGCTGGAGCGCCCGCCACATGTCTGCTTTCGGCGAGAAGAGGACCGAGATCTCGGCGCCGCCGCGGACGGTGCGCGAGCGCACGCGCTGGACGCCGAGCACGGTCATGAGCGCCTGCTCCATGGGACGGAGCACGGTCGTCTGCATGAGCTCGGGCGCCATGTCGCCCTGACGGACCACCACGCCGACGCGCGGGAAATCCACCTCGGGGTAGACCGCGCTCGGCAGCGTGTGCGCCGCCATGATGCCCGCGAACAGCCCCGCCACGAGCACCAGCAACACGAGCGAGCGATGCCGGAGCGCCCAGCCCGCGATGTTGAGCTTCATGGCACGACCTCGATGGCGGCTCCGTCCTCGAGACCGAGCGCAGCATCGGAGACGACGCGCTCGCCCGCGGTGACGCCGGCGATGACCTCGACGCGCTCGCGCGTTCTTGCGCCGACGCGCAGCGCACGCGCCGCGACCTTGGATCCGTCGCACACGAGAGCTTCGGGACTGCCGTCGGGGCCGGTCCGCAGCGCGCCGGCAGGCAGCGTGACGACGTTCGGACGATCGCCGATCGAGACGCTCGCTTCGCCGAACACGCCGATGGGGAGGCGGGTCTCCTTGGGTGTCAGCCCGAGACGCACCGCGCCGAGGCCGGTGATGGGATCGACGGCGGGCGCGACCGCGCGGACCTCTCCGGACACGCCGGCGTCGCCGAGGATCGCGAAGCGAACGGCGGCGGGCTGTCCCGGCGCGAGCCGCACGATGTCGGCAGCCCCCGACGATGCGGTGAGCTCGAGCGCGTTGGGATCGGCGACCTCCGCCACCGCGGTGGCCGACGTTCCGTCGACCAGCTCGCCGGTGCGACGCAGGATGCGGATGACGACGCCGGCGATCGGCGACTGCACGGACGTGCGCGTCACACCTCGCCGCGAGACCGCGGCTGCCGCGCGAGCCGAGGTCGCGGCGGAGAGCGCCGTCTGGTAACGCGCGTTGGCGTCGTCCAGCTGCTGCCGCGCACCGACGCCGGTCTCGACGAGATGCTCGGCACGCTGGCGCGCGACCTCCGCGTTCTTCACTGCGATGTCGGCTTGCGCGACCTGCGCCTCGGACTGGACGAGGACGTCGTCCATGGGCTGTCGTTCCAGCTCGGCGATGACGGCGCCCTTCTCGAGGTGATCGCCTTCGTGCACGAGGAGCTTCGTGATGCGACCCGCGACCTGCGCGGAGACGAGCGCGTGCTTGTCGGGGGAGGCGCTCACGAGCCCGCGCAGATCGATGCGATCGGTCCATGGCCCGCTCTCCGCGGCGACGCAGGTGACGCGCACCTTCACCGGCTCGCGCGTGGGCTCGGCGTGCTTGCAGGCGACGACCGAGATCGAGGCGAGCGCGAGGAGGACGGGGAAAAACAGCCTCACAGCGCGCCTCCGAGGGCATGCTCGAGCGCGGCGAGCGCGCGGCCTCGCTGCGCGACGGCATCGAACGCGGCCTGCTTTGCGTCGGCGAGCGTCTTCTCCGCGACGAGCAGCGCGCTGAGGTCGATCGCGCCGGTCTGGTAGGCATCGGCGGTGAGGTCGGCGGCGATCTGGGAGGCGGGAAGGACCTCCTTCTCGGCGGCGTCCGCGCGCGCGACGGCAGCCTTCAGCGTGGCGTAAGCGGAGACGTGACTGGAGCGAAGACGCGCCGCCGCCGCGTTCGATTCGGCCGTGACCTGCACGACGCCGCTCTCCGCCTGCGTGATGGCCGGGCGGTTCCAGTTGAAGACCGGCACGTCGAAGACGAGGCCCGCGGAGTAGTTGTTCACTGGCGCCTGCCGATCCCCGAGCGTCGCGCCGACCTGCACGCCGAACGCCGGCCACGCTTGATCCTTCTGTACGCTGACCATCGCCGACGCCAAGCGAGCACGCGCTGCCGCCCTCGCGAAGAGGGGATGCGAATCGAGTCTCGCGACGAGCGCCGACATCGGCGGAAGCGCTTGCGTGTCGGGTGGCGCACCGTCGACGTGGAGCGCGACGGTGGGATCGCGCCCCAGCCAGTACGCGAGCGCCGCCGACGAGTCGCCGACGAGCTCGGCCCGCGCCAGCACCTCGGCGCGCGCGCGTGCGTGCTCGGCCTTCGCGCGCGCTGCATCGAGCCGCGGTGCAGAGCCCTCGCGGAAGCGCTGATCGGCGGCGGCGAGCACCTTCGCGGCGCGCTGCTCGTTCTCCCTTGCGACGTCGAGGTTGCGCTCCGCGAGCCACAGATCGCACCACGCGTTCGCTGCGCCGAGGCGCGCGTCGAGCCGGAGCAGCGGGAGCTCGCTGGCGGCGGCCGCCGACGAAGACTCGGCGGCGCGGATTGCGCTCCCGCGACGCGTGATGGGAAGCGGCACCGTCAAGTTGGAGAAGAAGCGTGGGCCGTCGGTGGTGCTGCCGACGGTACCGATGGGGTTCGAGAAGATCTTCGCGACGCCGACGCCTGCCGCGGCGACGCCCGCCCGCGCGCGACCGGCGGCGAGCTCCGGCGCGATGGCCTCCGCGTTGCGCACGGCCGCGCCGTGCGCGAGCCCGACCGCCGTGTCGTCGGCATGCGCGAGCCCAACGCCGCTCGCGGACCAGAGCCCAGCGACCAGAATGCCGCATCGAACACGCGCGATCACCCGGTGCACGAGTGCACGCTACTCCACGACCTCTAACGAACACCTAACGGCGCTCGGCGCTCGGCGATCCATGGGGGAATCGTGACCGTTGCGCGGAGGCCACCCGAGGCTCCGCGGCCCAACACGAGCGCTCCACCATGCACGCGCGCGACGTGATCGACGAGCGCGAGGCCGAGACCGGTGCCGCGGATCCGCGAAGAGCCACCGCGCGCGAACGGCTGGACGAGGCGTGCGGCGTCGCCCTCGGGGATACCGGGGCCGTCGTCCTCGACGACCAGCTCGACCGCGGCTCGGGCGGCATCGGCTGGCGGCGCGACCACTCGCACGTTGACCTTGCCCTCGCTGTACTTGAGCGCGTTGTCGATCAGGTTGCTCGCGAGCAGGCGCAGGAGCTGCGGATCGCCGCGAACGAGCGCTTCCTCCTTCGCGTCCACCACCAGTCTCGCGGCGGTCGCGTCGTCTCGGGCGCCGTCACGGATCGACAGCTCGTCGTGCAGCCCGAGGACGATCTCACTGACGTCGACGGTCTCGACGAGCGCGGCTTCTTCGCGAGCGAGCGCGAGCAGCGACTCGGTGGTCCGCGCGAGCAGCTCACACGATCGTCGCGCTGCCTCGAGCGTCTCGCGCGCGTCCGCCGCCTGCGGGTCGGCGGCGAGCAGCTCGAGCTGGCCACGAATGCGCGTGAGCGGCGTACGCAGCTCGTGCGAGGCATCGGCGACGAACCTTCGTTCGCGCTCGACGGCGAGCCGCACGCGTCCCAGCAGCTCGTCGAAGGCACCGGCGACGCTGTCGACTTCGGTGACGCCCCAGCGCGGTGTGAAGGCGAGCTCCGTCGACGCCGTCGCTTGCAACGTGCTCACGCCGCGTCGCAGCTCGTCGAGCGGACGCAGCGAACGACGCACGATGCGCCGGCTCAGCAAGCCGAACAGGGCGCTCGTACCGAGAGCCGCGAGCAGCAGCGCGATCACGATCGCTTCCGTCGCGCTCGTCAGTCGATCGAGCGGCGCCGCCACGAACACCTGCGCGCCCGTGGACGCCACCCCGGTGCACACGCGCCACGTCTTGCCCGCGATCGGCTCGGAGCGACACGTGCCCGGCGGACCGTGGTCGCGTCCCAGGAGCTGACCGACGTCGGTGGCGCCGACGAGGCGGTCGCCTTGATAGATGGCGATCTCGCGCCCGAACGTCGCCTGCTCCTTCAGCTCGCTGCGGATCTCGACGCTGAGGCGCTCGGGTGTGTCGCTCGCGTGATCTTCCAGCTCGAGCACCAGCGCACGGGCGAGCGCGCGCGACGTCGCATCGTCCTGCCGCAGCGAGCTCAGCGCGCCCATCCCGCCGCCGACGACGACCGTCGCGATGGCCACGAACGCCACGGCCATCCACTGGACGCGCGCCACCGTGCGCTCGAGCGAGGTGGCGCGAGCCGGCTTCATGCGAGGTCGAGCCGATAGCCGACGCCGCGTACGTTCTTGATCACGCGGTTCGCGGTGCCCTCGTTGAGCTTCTTGCGGAGACGCGTCATGATCACCTCGAGGCTCGCGCGTGCGCGCGTCGTGCTCTCGCCCCACAGCGCTTCGAGGAGGTCGTCGAAGGGCACGACGTGACCGGCGCGCGCGAGCAGCAGCTCGAGGATCGCCCATTCGCGTGCGGTGAGCGGAAGCTCCTCACCGTTGCGTTCGGCGCGTCGAGCGAGGAGATCGATGGTGACGCCGCCCACCACGGCGTGCTCCGGCCGCGAGAGCGGGCCGCGTCGTCCCAGCGCCCGCACCCGCGCAACGAGCTCGCGCACCGCGAAGGGCTTCGGAAGGTAGTCGTCACCGCCCGCGGACAGGCCTTCGACGCGCGCGCCCACGGTGCCGCGTGCGCTCAAGAAGAGGACCGGCGTCGGCCGAGACGCGGCGCGCATCGAGCGGCAGAGATCGAGGCCGCTTCCGTCGGGCAACATCACGTCCAGGACGACGACGTCGAAGCGCTTCGCCGACAGCTCGACCTCCGCGCGTGCACGGTCGAACGCGACGGTGGTGACGAAGCCCTCGCGAACGAGCGCGCGGGCGACGTAGTCCGCCGTCTCTTCGTCGTCCTCCACCACGAGCACGTTCATCGGTCGTCCTTGTCGCCGTCCTTGTCGTCGTGCGTCTCTTCGTGCGTCTCGTCGCCCTTGTCTTCGTGCGTCTCGTCCTGACCGCGAAGCGGCGCCGAGTCTCGATAGTCGCGGAGCGCGACCGGCTGCTCCAGGAGCCCGCCGTGCTTGCGACGAAAGAGACGCTGCGCAGGATAGATCCCGCGATGCCCGCTGAGGATGTACGCGATGACCGCGACGATCAAGACGTGCGGTAGCGCATTTCCACCGAGGAGCTCGACCGCCATGAGCGACAGCGCGATCGGCGTGTTGGCAGCGGCGCCGAATACCGCAGCGATGCCGAGGCCGGCGCCGAGCTCGATGGGCAGGCCGAGGACGCGCGCGAGGACGCTGCCCAGCGTGGCGCCGACGAAGAACAGCGGCGTGACCTCGCCGCCCAGGAATCCCGCGGACAACGTGACCACCGTGAAGACGAGCTTCAGCGCGAAGGCGAACCACGGCAGGCTCGGGTCGCTGAACGCGCGCAGGATGGTGGGCACGCCGAGGCCGAGATAGTCGCTCGTTCCGACGAGCCTCCACATCACGACGATCACGACGCCGCCGGCGAACATGCGGACCGGCAGGCGAGGGATCTTCACGGCGAGGAGCGCCTTCGACCGATGCGTGAGCTCCACGAAGGCGATGGTCACGAGCGCCATCGCGACGCCGATCACGCACAGCTTGCCGAAGACCGTCGGCGTCAGCTCCACGTACGCGATGGTGGGGTAGATCGCGTGCACGACGCCGAGATGAAGCGTGACGTAGTTGCCGACCACCGATGCGATCAGCGCGGGAAGGAGCGCGTCGTACTCGACGAATCCAATCGCCACCACCTCGAGACCGAAGACCGCGCCGGCGATCGGCGTCCCGAAGACCGAGCCAAAGCCGCCGGCGATGCCTGCCGCAAGGAGCTGGCGGCGCGTGTCCTTGCTGACCGCGAAGCGGTGCGAAATGGCGTCCGCGAGGCTCGCGCCCATCTGGACGGCGGTGCCTTCACGGCCCGCGCTGCCGCCGAAGACGTGCGTGAGCACGGTGCCGACGAGGACCATCGGCGCCATGCGCAGGGGAAGCTGCGGCGAGCCCTCGTGGATGGTGTCGATGACGAGGTCGCTTCCGCCCTTGATCGATTTGCCCCACCGCTCGTAGACGAGCCCTATCAAGAGGCCGGCTACCGGCAGCGCGTAGACGACCCATTCATGGGCGACACGAAATGCGGTCGCGCGCTCGAGAAGGAGCAGGAACGCGGCGGAGGCAACGCCGCACGCGACGCCGACGGCAGCACCGAGCCACGTCCACTGCGTCCACACAGCGAGCGTGTTCGCGTGCGTCTTCACTCGTCAGCGCGAGCGTGTCAGGTCCGACGGCGCCGGTCAAACGAACGAGCTTGGACATCGGCGGTCCGCGCGCTAGCTTCGACCCGCGCGGGGGGGCATACCGGCGGCCTCTCGATGTCCTTCGCCCATATCTTCTTCGCCGTCTTCGGCGTGATCTTCGTCGCCGAGCTGCCGGACAAGACCGCGCTCGCCGCGCTGGTCCTGGCCACGCGTCACAAGGCGCTGCCGGTGTTCCTCGGCACGGCGCTCGCGCTCACCGTTCAGAGCGTGGTCGCGGTTGCTGCGGGCGGGCTCCTGTCGATGCTGCCGGCGCGCCCCGTTCATGTCGGTGCGGGCATCCTCTTCATCGTCTCCGCCGTCGTCATGTGGCGACGAAAGGGCGACGCCGACGAGGACGACAAGGCTGCCGGCCACACGCCGCGCCCGCCCACCTTCTGGCGCTCCTTCGGCACCGTGTTCGGCGTCGTGTTCATTGCCGAGTGGGGTGACCTCACGCAGCTCGGTACCGCCGCGCTCGCGGCACGCTACAAGAGCCCGCTCGCCGTGTTCTGTGGCGCGACGCTCGCGCTGTGGTGCGTGGCTGGTCTCGCGGTGTTCGTCGGCAATCGCGCGGGCAAGCTGCTCGACCCCGAGCTCACGAAGCGCGTGGCAGCGGTGATCTTCGTGCTGCTCGGCGTCGCCTTGCTCTTCGGCATCCTCTGACGCGCGAACCGCGCCGAACGCGCCGAACGCGCCAAAAATAGCGTCAGATCCGCCCCTCGGGCGCCAGTACGCACTCCGGGGCTTCGGGAGGGCAGACCTGGATGGTGCTGTGCTCGATCGCGAACTCGTCGTGCAGGCGCGCCGCCACCTCGCCGAGCAACGTCGGTGTGCAGGCTTCGTTGGGCATCACGAGGTGCGCGGTGAGGGCGACGTCGGTGGTGCTCATCGACCACACGTGGAGATCGTGGACCTCGATGACGCCGGGCACAGACGACAGGTACGAACGCACCGCCGTCACGTCGACGTGCTCGGGAACGCCTTGCACGGCGAGATGGAGCGAGCTCTTCAGGAGCGACCAGGTCGCGGCGAGGATGAAGAGGGAGAGCGCGATGCTCACGATCGGGTCCAGCCACCACCACGACGTCAGCAACATGACCGCGCCCGCGATCGCGACGCCGAACGACAGCGCCGCGTCGGACGCGAGATGCAAGAACGCGCTGCGCACGTTGAGGTCCGTCTTGCGGTCCTTCAGGAAGAGGAGCGCCGAGGCTCCGTTCACGACGACGCCGGCCAGCGCGACGTAGATGACGGTCATGCTGGCGATTGGCTCAGGGCTCACGAGGCGGCGCGCGGACTCCCATGCCACGCCCCCGGCGACGAAGAGCAGCACCACCGAGTTCGCCACGGATGCCAGGATCGTCGTGCCGCGGAGCCCGTACGTTCGCTTCGGCGAGGGCGCTCGTCGCGCGAGGAGCATCGCGCCCCACGCGAGACCGAGGCCGAGCACGTCGCTGAGGTTGTGGCCGGCATCGGCGAGCAGCGCCATCGAGCGCTAGAGGATGCCGAAGACCGCCTCGAGCACGACGAACGCCAGGTTCAGCGCGATGCCGATCGCGAACGCCCGGCCGCCCGAAGGTGGACCGTGGGCGTGTCCTCCCGCGTGCGTGTGTCCTGCGGCGGCGTGCGAGTGGTCGTGAGCCATGGGACCCTATCGAGCCTACTCCTAAGTCGCGATCACCCGGAGACAAGGCCCGTACGGCTCAGGTAACGTGCGCGGATGAATCGACGAGACGCTCTGCTCACCACTGGCTCGATGGTCCTTTCTGCATCGTTCGGCGCGCTTGCATGCGGCGGCCAGAATGCCGTCGCGCAGAACACGCCCAAGGCGCCCGCGCCGTCAGCCCCGCCTGCGCCGCCCGTCGCTGGAAGTCACGCCAACGACTCGGCCGTGTTCGAAGCCGCGCACGGCTGTCTAAACAAGGGCGACGCGTGCATCACGCACTGCATCATGCTGCTCTCGGGCGGCGACACGTCGATGGCCGACTGCGCTCGCGCCGTCGTCGACATGCACGCGGTCATGCAAGGGCTTGCGCGAGCCGCCGCGTCGGGCAACGCGCGGCTCCCGGCTCTCGCGCGGGTCGCGATGGAGTTCTGCCGCGACTGCGAAGCCGCCTGCCGGAAGCACGCCGACCATCACGTCGTGTGCAAGGAGTGCGCAGACGCGTGCGTGAAGACCATCGCCGCGTGTCAGAAGGTCATCGGCTGATCAGTCGCCGTCGGCACCGTCTTGCCCGGCATCGCTCGCCTCCGCTGCGGCCGGCGTCATCGTGCACGTCTTGGCGTCGTAGGTCGCCGTGCCGATCTCGCCCGGGAAAATGCGTTGCGTGATGAAGTCGGCGTCGTCTTGCGAGAGCGGCTGACCCGCGGCGCAGTTTCCCGTGAACGTCCCATCGTCGACCACGATGTGTAGCGTGTCCCCGCGCGCGACGGAGAGCGGGGCCTTCGACCGGACGAACACGAATCTCGCCGGCGGCGCTGCGCTCGCGGGATCCCAGTCGGGCGCGAGCACCGCATACGCGACGTCGCTCGCGGGCACGCTGCGCTGCTCGGTCGACGTCGATCCGCCACCGACGGGCTCGCCGAAGTACGTGGCCACCCACCACGCGCGATAGACGACGGTCTGGTGGGCGGGGTCCGCGCCCTCGGCCGGCGCGGGGTAGCCGTTGTCGACGACCGCCTTGGACGGATCTTCGGTCTCGCACGCCGCGAGCGTCGCGGGCATCGCGAACGTCGCGAGCGTCGCGAGGAAGAGCCCGAAGCTCGCGGAGATCGAGAGCGCTCGGAGATGATTCGCCGTCTTCATCCTTGCCTCCATCAATCCAGGAACACGGTGGCCATCACGCGGAGCGTGGTGGGGTATTGCGGCGTGAAGTGGACGTCCTCGCAGCCCGCGAAGCGACCGGCAGGCACCGCGGGATCGCTCGCGAGGCGTCCGTTGGAGCCGCAGTTGAAGCCCGGCGGAACGGCGCCGCCGATGGCCGGCTCGTTCCGCAAGCGACCGACCGTCGCGAACTGCGCGGAGCGTGACGCCTGATTGAAGAGGTTCTCGACGTCGAATGCGAGATCGAAGCGACGCAGTCGATACCCGGCGTGGAGATCGAACATCGTGAAACCGGGCGCGATGAGCTGGCCATCGTCCGACGCGGGGCGATCCGTGATCCCGTAGAAGCGGAGACCGCCGCGCGCGATCCCGGGCCCGGCCTCGTGACGCGCCGAGATGCCGCCCGAGTACGTCTGCTTCGGCGCGAGCGCGAGGCCGCCGCCGTTCGCGCCGTCGGTGCTGAACTGCGACTTCGTGAAGGTGACGTCGCCGTCGACCGAGAGCCACTTCGTGATCTCGAAGCGCGACTCGAGCTCGATGCCGTGACGGTTGGTCGGGCCGCTGACGCCGGTGGTGCCGTCGTCGCCGTTCCACACCGTCTCGTTCTGCAGATCGAGCTGCCAGAGCGCCGCGGCGACGTCCCAGCGATCGAGGAGCCGTGCGCGCGCGCCGACCTCCGAGCCGATGGCGCGCGTGAGCGGAGTCACCGCGGGGGTCGAGAACGCGCCGCGCACGTCGTTCGAGTGGAAGCCGTGGCCGTAGTTCACGAAGAGATCGAGCTGCGCGGGCCCGCTCTGCAGCGGCGAGAGCACGAGGCTCGTCTTCGGGCTGAGCTGGTGCGCGCTGTCGATTCCGCTCTTCGGCGCCCCGGTGTCACCGGCCGCCGCGAACGTGCTGTCGACCGCGAACGCCAGCATGTCGGCGCGGCCGCCGACGTTGGCGCGCAGCCATTTTACCGGCGTTATCTCCTCGTTGAAGAACGCGCCGATGAGCGTTTCGTGCACGGCGTTGCCGCGGACCTGGGCGGTCTGGACGCGATGCACCGTGTTCCAGAGCTGCTCCTGGATGTCGTCGCTGCGGGCGTCGCCGCCGAAGGTGCTGTCGAACCGAACGCCCTCGATCTCGTGGACGATGCGGTAGCTCAGCTTGCCGCCGTAGAACGTGCGCCGATCGACCTGTTCGATCTCGTCGCCGTTCTCCGGATCACGCGCGAAGAGCGTGAAGTTCGAGTAGAGGTTGAACTTGTACGCGCCGACGTACGCGAGCGCCTTGAGCTCGCTGTTGTCGCTGGGCCGCAGCTTGTACTGGACGAAGAGCTGGTGGCGCGACGTGTACCCGCCCTCGTCGGGATCGATCGAGCCGAAGCGCGAGACGGTGCCGCGCTCCACGGCCCGCGCGGGGATCTGTCCCGAGCCGTGCCAGGCGCCGCCGTAGCTCATCTCGCCGATGGTGATCGACGAGGCGCCGTTGATCGGGACGGTGAGCTTGTTGAACAGCTTGTACTTGTCCCAGTTCTCCGGGTTGTCGAACGGGCCGTTCTGGCGACCGACCTCGGCGGCGAACGTGGCCTTCACGCCGCTCTCGAACTTGGGGCTCGCGATGAGGAGGCCGCGATAGCCGAGCGCGCCGTGACCGGGCGAGCCGCTGATGCCGAGCCCGACCGAGCTGTGCTCGAAGTCGTCGCGCGAGACCATGTTGATGGCGCCGGCGGTGGCGAAGTCGCCCTGGTTCGCGAAGTAGGGACCCTTCGAGATCTCCACGCGCTCCACGACCTCGGGGATGATGAAGTTGGTGTCGCTGTAGCCCTGACCATGGGCATGCGAGACCATGTTGATCGGGATGCCGTCGATGGAGAGCGCGAGGTCGGTGCCGTGATCGGCGTCGAAGCCGCGCAGAAAGTACTGGTTCGCCTTGCCGCCGCCAGAGTGCTGCACGAGCACGAGACCGGGCGTGACGCGCAGGATGTCCTGCACGCTGCCGATGGGGCGCAGCTGGAACTCGCGATCGCGCACCGACGACGACGACGCTGCGCTGATGGGACGTTGCGCGAGGACGAGCGTCGATTGATCGGCGCCGGTCTGCCTCACCTCGGCGGGCGTCGTGGCGGGCGTGGGGATCGCGACCGGCACCGGAGCAGGCGGAGGAGGAGCGACGGCGTCGGGCGGGAGATGGAACTCGTACGTGAACTGCACCGACGATCGGATCGGCGTGGCGCCCTGACGCGCGGGCGCGAACACGAACGCACGCGCGGCGGCGATCGCAGCCTCGTCGAAGCCGTGGCCCACCGGTGACGTCACCTTGGCGTCGACGACCCGACCTTCCTCGTCGATGACGAGCTCGAGACCGACGTTCGCCTCGAGGCGGTCGCGCTTCGCGTCCTCGGGGTAGGTGGCCTCCACGCGCTTCTCGAGGGTGGGCGGTCGCAGGTCGCCGGCCGGAGCCGGAGCATCGCCAGGGGCGGCGGCAGGTCGCGCAGCTTCGGCGGGTTGCGCGGCGGCCAGGCGCGGCGCCGTGACGAGAAGGAGGACGGCGGCTGCGACGGAGGAGGCGAGCGGCAGGTTTCGCATGGAAAGAGCGGCGGTTTCCTTGGTGATCGTGCGTAGCACGATCCGTTAAATTCGTGCTACGCAGAAGCTGTGATGGCGTCGCTTCGAACGGCCGGAACGAGGAGATCGCGGCCGAATGAGTCGAACGTACGCGGCGCATCCCCCGCTGGATCGGGGTGGATCCGACGCCATCCGTGGTGCGTAGGTAGGGTACAATCGTGACGTTGCCCGGTTTTCTAGGCTTTGCTTCATTCTGCGTTGGCGGCGTCGGCAGCGTGGGTGCGCGCTCGGTCCCCGTGATCGCGTCGGTGGTGCTCCATGCGAGCCTCGCGGCCGGTCTCGTGGCGACGGTAGCGGGGCATTCGCGGGCGGGCGCAGCGTCGCCGACGGCGGAGATGACGGTCGACGTCGAGACGCTCGACACGCGCGCGATCGTCGAGCCCCAGCCGATCGCGCCGCCGGTGCCCGAGGCGCAGGTCGCGAACAACGACCCGCTGCCGACGCACACGCACCCGTATCCGGTCGACCCGTCGCACGACGCGCATCCGCACGACCCGTCGCTCCATCACGACGAGGCATCGTCGTCGCCGCCGGACCGTGATCGC